>JBCAZO010000105.1:0-7677 GCA_038532975.1 Pseudomonadota bacterium | reverse complement strand
CCAGCTTTCATGTCGATGATCGCAAGGGCTATTACTATTGCTTTGGCTGCCACGCCAAGGGCGATGCGATTTCATTCGTGCGCGAAACCGAAAACGTTGAGTTCATGGAAGCCGTGCGCATTCTGGCCGGTGAGGCGGGCATGCAAATGCCCGAGCGTGATCCGCGGGCGCAGGAAAAGGCAGACCGAAGGACGCAATTGGCCGAGGTCATGGAGGCCGCTGTGCGTCACTTTCGGCTGATGCTGAAGGCTGGCGCGGGGGCCGCGGCGCGGGATTATCTCGCCGGGCGCGGTCTTGATGAGGCGGCGCAGGAGCGGTTCGAAATCGGTTTTGCCCCTGACGCCTGGCAAGGGCTTTGGGATGCGCTCAAGGGCAAGGGAATTGCCGATGATCTGATCCTGGGCTGTGGTCTGGCCAAGCCCAGCCAGAAGGTCGGCAAGCCTTATGACACGTTCCGGGGGCGGATCATGTATCCGATCCGCGATCCGCGCGGGCGGTGCATCGCCTTTGGTGGCCGCGCGATGGATCCCAACGACAACGCCAAATATCTCAACAGCCCCGAGACCGAGCTTTTTGACAAATCCCGCACGCTCTACAACCACGGGCCAGCGCGCGAGGCGGCGGGCAAGGGCCAGCCCCTGGTTGTGGCCGAGGGGTACATGGATGTGATTGCTTTGGCGCAGGCGGGCTTTAAGGCCAGTGTCGCGCCGCTGGGCACGGCCGTGACCGAGCATCAGTTGGCGATGCTCTGGCGTATCGCGGATGAACCGGTCATCGCGCTGGATGGGGATACGGCAGGCCTGCGCGCGGCGCATCGGGTGATTGATCTGGCGCTGCCTTTGCTGGAGGCCGGCAAATCCCTGCGCTTTGCGATCATGCCAGAAGGCAAGGATCCTGATGATCTCTTACGCTCAGATGGGGCCGGGGCAGTGCAAAAGCTGTTTGATCAGGCGCTGCCGATGGTGCAGCTGCTATGGCAGCGCGAAACCGAAGGTCAGAATTTCGACAGCCCCGAACGCAAAGCCGCGCTCGACAAAGCGCTGCGCGAAAAGATCAAACTCATTCGCGACCCGTCGATCCGAAGCCACTATGGTCAAGCGATCAAGGATTTGCGCTGGCAACTTTTCAATCCGCGCCGCCAGGGCGGGGGTGCGGGCCGCTGGAAGAAACAAGAGCCGGTGCGCGCCAGCACGAAATCCTCGTTGCTCGCGGCCTCTCGTGAGGAAAATCAGGTCGAACTTCGTGAGGCGGTGATCCTGGCCACGTTGATCAGGACGCCGGCAATATTCGACGAATTTGAGACCGCCCTTGAGACCCTGACTTGTACGGCGCCGCACCTGATGCAATTGCGGGACGCAATGCTTGGTTATGATCCAAATGGTCCGCGTGAACTCTATGATCATCTTACCGCCGATTTGGGGCTCGAGACGCTTGAAAAACTGTTCGCGCTTCCCCATGTCGCCCTGGTGCCTTCCGTGCGTCGCCCAGGGGAAGTTGATCTTGCGCGTATGACAGTGACCGAGACCCTTGCCAAACTTGTCACAGAGCGCGGGCTTGCAGCCGAGATTTCCGAGGCTGAACAGGATCTGGCTGGCGTTGCGGATGAAGCGGTCACATGGCGGCTGGAACAGGCAGCGCAAGCGCGCAACAAGGCCTGGACGAGCCAGAACGAGGACCGCACGGAATACGAAAAGGGCGACAATGGCGCCCAGATCAGCCGGTCGGAAAAGGAACGATTTGATGCGCTGCTGGAGCAAATTGGGTTTGGAAAAGCGTCGGATCGGTAACGATTCGCTAGGATTATTCGAAAAATAAGGGATATCTGTTTGCGAATCACTCATTCGCACTATTGATTCGGTATATGCGAATCACCCTTGCGCAACGGGATGCAGGAGAGCTGAATGGCCGCCAAAGATAACGACGACTCAAAGCCGGAAGACCAGGACTCGGAAATCTCTCTCGATATGAGCCAGGCTGCGGTCAAGAAAATGATCGCCGAGGCGCGCGAGCGCGGCTTTATCACCTATGACCAGCTCAACAAGGTCTTGCCACCTGATCAGGTATCTTCTGAGCAGATCGAGGATGTCATGTCGATGCTCAGCGAGATGGGCATCAACATCATCGAAGAAGAAGAGGCCGAGGAAGAAGAGGCCAAATCAACCGCCGTGGCCGAGATTGGCCGCAAGGGCGAGATCACGCTTGGCTCGGGCAAGGAAGAAAAGCTTGATCGGACCGACGACCCGGTGCGCATGTATCTGCGCGAGATGGGGTCTGTCGAACTTCTGAGCCGCGAAGGTGAGATCGCGATTGCCAAACGCATCGAGGCGGGCCGCAACACGATGATTGCCGGGCTATGCGAAAGCCCCCTGACGTTTCAGGCGATTACAATCTGGCGCGACGAGCTTTTGGGCGAAGACATCCTTTTGCGTGATGTGATCGACCTTGAGACCACATTCGGCAACCAGATGGGCGATGAAGAGGGCGAGCCGGTGGTGGAAGCCGCCAACATGACGACCGCGCCTGCCGCTAAGCCTGAGGCAAGTTCTGAGCCTGAGCTTGATGCCGACGGCAATCCAATCGTCACCGATGACGACGACGATGACGATGAACAGGCCAATATGAGCCTTGCCGCGATGGAGGCCGCGCTCAAGCCGCGTGTGCTTGAAACGCTGGATCGTATTGCGGCGGATTACGAAAAACTCTCCGAAATGCAGGACAGCCGGATTTCGGCCACGCTGAACGAGGATGGGTCGTTTTCGGACAAACAGGAAAAAACTTATCAAAAACTGCGCGCCGAAATTGTCGAGCTGGTGAATGAGCTTCACCTGCACAACAATCGCATCGAGGCGCTGATTGATCAGCTTTACGGCATCAATCGCCGGATCATGGCCATTGATAGCGCCATGGTGAAGCTGGCGGATCAGGCGCGCATCAACCGCAAGGAATTCGTCGAAGAGTATCGTGGGCGCGAGCTTGACCCCAACTGGCTTGATGACATGGCCAAAAAAGACGGGCGCGGCTGGAAGATGTTTATGGAGCGCAGCCCCGACAAGGTGGAAGAACTGCGTGCTGATATGGCACAGGTCGGGCAGTATGTGGGCCTGGATATCAGCGAATTCCGCCGCATCGTGAACCAGGTGCAGAAGGGCGAGAAAGAAGCGCGTCAGGCCAAGAAGGAAATGGTCGAGGCGAACCTGCGTCTGGTGATTTCGATTGCCAAAAAGTACACGAACCGCGGCCTGCAATTCCTTGATCTTATTCAGGAAGGCAACATTGGCCTGATGAAGGCGGTGGATAAATTTGAGTACCGCCGCGGCTACAAATTCTCGACTTATGCCACATGGTGGATCCGGCAGGCGATCACCCGCTCCATTGCGGATCAGGCGCGCACGATCCGTATTCCGGTGCATATGATCGAGACAATCAACAAACTGGTGCGCACGGGCCGTCAGATGCTGCACGAGATCGGTCGTGAGCCGACGCCAGAGGAACTGGCCGAAAAGCTGCAAATGCCGCTTGAGAAGGTGCGAAAGGTGATGAAAATCGCCAAAGAGCCGATCAGCCTTGAGACGCCGATTGGCGACGAGGAAGACAGCCAGCTTGGCGATTTCATCGAGGACAAAAATGTCATCCTGCCTTTGGACAGCGCCATTCAGGACAACCTGAAGGAAACCACAACCCGGGTGCTCAGCTCACTCACGCCCCGCGAAGAACGCGTGTTGCGCATGCGCTTTGGCATCGGCATGAACACCGACCACACGTTGGAAGAAGTGGGCCAGCAATTCAGCGTGACCCGCGAACGCATCCGCCAGATTGAGGCCAAGGCGCTGCGCAAGCTGAAACATCCGAGCCGGTCGAGGAAGTTGAGGAGCTTCTTGGATCAGTAAGACGCCGTTGTTGGTTCGGACTTCGGCGTGACTACTCCATTTGTTGTGGTCGTTATCTGGTTCCAGGTAACATGCAGTGTGTGCGCGCTATTAATGGCTTGGGACAAACGCTGCGCACAAAGGCATAGCTGGCGCGTGTCGGAGAATACATTGTTAACTTGGGCTTTTCTTGGAGGTGCTTTGGGCGGCAAGTATGCTCAATGGGTATGCAGGCACAAAACGTCCAAAGAGCCATTTCGGTCTTCTCTGAATGCTTTGGTGTGCTGGAACATTATTTTGTATCTGGTCGCTATTGTTCCGCCTTTGAGAGAACGAGCCTTGTTCGTTCTGGGCAACTTACTGTCGTAAACGTACGCTTGGATAAGTTGGAATTCTGCGTTCGGGTAAAATGAGAAAGCGCCCCATGCCCCAAACCACCTTCACGATCTCAACCCACGGCCAGGGCCTCTATGAATTCACCCGCGAGGTGACAGGCTGGGTGGCGGAGCAGGGGATTTCCACCGGCCTGCTCACGCTCTTCATCCGCCACACCTCGGCCAGCCTGCTCATTCAGGAAAACGCCGATCCCGAGGTGCAGACCGATCTGCGCAATTACTTCTCGCGTCTGGTGCCGCCCACTACGGACCCGAGCATGTCTTACCTCACTCATACCTATGAAGGCCCAGATGATATGCCCGCGCATATCAAGGCGGCGATGATGCCGGTGAGCCTGACTATTCCCGTGACGGATGGGCGGCCGAGCCTTGGCACATGGCAGGGGATTTACCTCTTTGAGCATCGCGATTCGCCCCACACACGTCAGATCGTCGCGCATTTAAGCATCTGACATGACCAAAAAACCGCAACATGCAGCGGCTTCATTTCCCCTCTACCCAAAACTTTGCGGACACCCTATAGTCACGGTAGATACTTGGGCAGCAGACCCATGATCAACAGAGGCAGAGAAGAAAAGAGGAACGGCCAATGCGCTGCCCGTTTTGCGGAAATATTGACACTCAGGTAAAGGATTCACGGCCCGCGGAGGATCATGTTTCGATCCGGCGGCGGCGATTTTGTCCGGCCTGTGGGGGACGGTTCACCACTTATGAACGCGTGCAACTGCGTGACCTGGTGGTGGTGAAATCCAATGGACGCCGCGAGGATTTTGACCGTGACAAGCTGGAACGCTCGATCCGCATCGCGCTGCAAAAGCGCCCGGTAGAGCCTGAGCGCGTTGAGCAGATGATCTCGGGCATTGTCCGGCGGCTGGAATCGCTGGGTGAGACGGACATTCCGTCCAAGACCGTGGGCGAGATCGTCATGGAAAGCCTGGCGCGGATCGACACGGTGGCCTATGTGCGATTTGCCAGTGTTTACAAGAACTTCCAGGCCGCAGATGATTTTGATAAATTCGTCAGTGAGCTGCGCCCGAATACCACTCCAGAGGAAACTTAGGTCACGTGCACGAGGCCGACACCCGGTTTCTAAAGCTGGCTCTGGCGCTTGCGCGCCAGGGTGATGGAACGTGCTGGCCCAATCCAAGTGTCGGCTGCGTGATCGTCAAAGACGACCGCATCGTTGGGCGTGGGCGCACCGCGCCCGGAGGGCGGCCACATGCCGAACGTATGGCGCTGGATCAGGCCGGGCAGGCCGCGCAAGGTGCCACAGCCTATGTCAGTCTGGAACCTTGCAGCCACCATGGTCAGACCCCGCCATGTGCCAACGCCCTGATTGAAGCTGGTATTGCACGTGTTGTTGCGCCTGTTGAGGATCCGCATCCGAATGTGTCCGGTGCCGGGTTTGACGCGTTGCGCGCCGCCGGAGTGACAGTCGAAACCGGGTTGTTGGCAGAAGAGGCGGAAGACGTGCTGTCTGGCTTCCTGATGCGCGTGCAATTGGGGCGGCCTTGGGTGACGCTCAAACTGGCCACGTCCTTTGACGGTCGTATCGCCACGGCCAGCGGACATAGCCAGTGGATCACGGGCCCTGAAGCTCGGCGATGGGTCCATGCCATGCGGGCACGCCACGACGCGGTGATGGTGGGCGCGGGCACCGTGCGGGCGGATGATCCGTCCTTGACCGTGCGTGATCTTGGCGTGGCCCATCAACCGGTGCGCGTCGCTGTTTCCCGCCGCCTTGATCTGCCGCTCATGAGCAATCTGGCGCGGACCGCGCGTGAGGTGCCGGTGTGGCTGTGCCACGGACCTGATGCAGATGCCTCGCTGATTGAGGCATGGACGGGTGTCGGGGCTGAACTTTTGACTTGTCAATTGACCGGCAGACAGCTCAATCTGTCCTCAGTTCTGATGGAGCTTGGCCAAAAAGGGCTAACGCGCGTGCTCTGCGAGGGGGGCGGAGCATTGGCGGCCTCCTTACTGGCCGAGGGGCTGGTGGATGAATTGGTGGGATTCACCGCAGGCTTTGCTATTGGAGCCGAAGGACGACCTGGCGTGGGGGCGCTGGGACTTGATCGACTGGACAACGCACGGCGCTTCCGTTTGGTGGCAAGCCGCAATGTTGGCGGTGATGCCATGCATCGCTGGGTCGCCCAAAACGAGAGCGAATAGGAAACAGACAAAATGAGGGTTTCGCGTGCATTGCTCCTTGCCTGTGCATTGGCTGGACCGAGCCTTTTGAGTGTTTCGGCACCTGCCGCTGCGCAGACAAGCTTCAACGAGGCCGTTGAGCTTTGGTTGGAAGGCAATGACCGTGACAGCCTTCCTGCGTTGGCCAAGCTAGCAGAAATGGGGGATCGGAATGCACGTATTCTCCTAGCCAGGATCGAAACCTTTGACCGTGGTCCGTCACCGTTTCGCTTTTCGCTCAGCGGGGCAGAACGGCGCGCGCTTTTCCGGCAGGTGCCGCCAAATGAAATCTTCGGGAAAAGCTGGCTGAAGGTGGAGGCAGAGCGCGGCAACAAACTTGCGGAGAGATTTTTGAAGTCACGTCACCCGACACCAGATCTAGAGCTTATCGAGGAACTTTGGAATGCAGGCGAACGTCAAGCAACGGACTATCCCACCCGTGTTGTCGCTCTATATGGAACCCCAGAGCAAAAACGTGCTTTGTTGGAAAGTGGCCGTATCCTTGAAGACCTGGCCCCGTTTTTGGCCTATTTGTCGGGTGAACCAGAACCACGAGGTGACGGTTTGGCAGCACTTCGGCTTATGACCGGTAGGGGTGTTGAAGAGATCAACGCCAGCAACCCCGATGCTATTGGCATGGCTGGATTTCTGGCTTTGGGGTTCGGTTTCGGCGATGTTTCTCCAGACAACACATACCGCAAAATGGTTGAGGATTGGGTTCTAAGTGTCCGTTTTACCAAGCCGATTGCCAGCTTGTGCAATGAAAATTGCCCGCAAGAAGCCGGTGCTTGCGCTTTCGCATTTCTTGCGCTTTCCGGCGGGTATTTTGAGGTCATACGCGTGGACACTCCGTATCAATCGTTGATCTCGCAGCAGCAGTTTCTCGAAAGTCCCCGGGCGCGCATCATGACCTTGCGCCGCGCAGCTTTGGCGCGGGTTGAGGCGAATACGCGTGCGCTGGCCACAACCGAACAGATTGCGGAAATCTCTTCCTGTGCGGCGGATCTGGTCGCGGCGGAACGCGCGCTTTACAAGTGAGGCGTGGGCGTCAGCGCCACAGCCCCGCATAGGTCGCAAAGAGGCCTTGCAGCTTTGATAAAAGCCGGTTGCCGGCTCCGGGGTGCGGGATATCGCCCCTAGTGAGCCGATCCAGAACAACCTCAACCGGGCAGGCCTGACCAGTGACCGGATCAAAGTAGCGCGGATAGTCGATGAGGGCCGCATGC
>JBCAZO010000104.1:0-7683 GCA_038532975.1 Pseudomonadota bacterium | reverse complement strand
GCCATCATCCTCGGCTCCGGCAAAGCCGCCAAAGACGTCGCCTTGTCCTTGGATTTCGGCAATGGCCTGTTCAACCGGACCGCCGGGCAGGAACTGCACAAGCGCAAAATTGATCACCATTATCCCGATCAGCGTCGGGATCACCAGCAACAGACGTCTTAGGATATAGGCGCCCATGCAGTGCTACACGCCTGTCTGCGGCACACGTATGTTGCGTGCCCCTGCCATGTTGCCCCCGTGCTGGCTCAAAGCGCGCCTGCCTCCTTCAGCTTTTGTGCCTTTTCCTCGTCATACCACCAGAAATCCAGCGTCCCCAGCGCAAAAGGCGGGATTTCTTCAGGATGGGCATATTGATCCCAATAGGCGACCCAATGATTGGGGGCGTAGCCGTCGGGAATGAGGAAAAACTCGTAGCGTAAAGCCCGATCCAAGGCGCGGATTGTCGTGTTCTCCTCTTCTTTGCTCTCGGTCAGCAGGGATTTGGCAATGATCTCATCCACCATAGGGCTGGCAAGACCGGCAGGGTTGAAAAGGCTGAATTCGGCCGCTTCCGAGCCGAAGCGTTGTGCAAGACCTGTTCCGGTGCCCAGCAGAGAAGGGTAGCCGTCAAACACGAGATCGTAGTCCCGGTCGCGCTCGCGGTCTGTATATTGTGCGCTGTCAACTGACTCGACAGTTGCATCGATGCCGGCATCCTTGAGGCTAGACACGAAGTTTTCGGCCACTGCCCGGTTTGTAGGTGAACCGGAAGAGTTTAGCAGGAAGTTCAGGCTGAGTTGCTTGCCATCAGAAGAACGGACTTTGCCTGCGTCATCGACCGTGTAGCCTGCTTCTTCCAACAACCTCAGTGCTTTGCGCTTGTTTTTGCGGGTGATCAGGCGGTCTTCGTCACTGACATGCGGCACCCAAGGTTCTGTTTCGAAAAGTTCAGCCGGAACTAAATCGCCCAAAGACTGTAGGAATTCGAGTTCAGGGCCTTCTGGTATGCCCTTTGCTTCAAGTTCTGTGCCAGTCGAGAATGAACGTTGTTGTTCGTAAAGGCCGTAGAGGAGTGATTTATTCGTCCACTCAAAATTGAACAAGAGCGCAACGGCTTCCCGCACTCGTTTATCCTTGAGCGGTTTCGAGCCGAGGTTGAACACGATGCCCGACATAGGAGGCGGCGCCCCATCGGGAAGCTCTTCCAGCTTGACCCAGCCACGTTGAACCGCAGGGAAGTCATAGGAACTGGCCCAGAGTTTTGGGTCGGATTCTGTGCGGTAAGTAACTTCACCAGCTTTGAACGCTTCAAATGCCGCAGTTGAGTCAGCAAAATACTCAAGTCGGATCGTATCGAAGTTGTGCCGCCCTTTGTTGATGGGCAAATCCCAACCCCAGTAGTCAGGATTGCGTTTGAAAACCACACGCCGGTTTGGCTCTACTTCATGCAAAATGTACGGGCCCGACCCCGGCGAAATCTCAAGACGCGGTTCGTCCAGTCGCGCGCCTGTTTCTTCGTACCATTTCTTGGACCAGACCGGCACGCCGCCTACCTGGTCAATGAGGCTACGGCGGGAAATACCGTCAGCGAATGTAAACTTGATGGTGTGATCGTCGATCACCTCGACGCTCGGAATGCGCTTGCGCACAGCTTCGGCATAGCTTTTGAGGCCCTGATCCAGAAGCAGGTTATGGGAGAAAGCGACATCATGCGCTGTGACTGGTGTCCCATCGGAAAACCGCGCCTCAGGGCGCATGTGGAATATGACCCAAGACTTGTCTTCCGGATATTCGACCGTGTGTGCCAGTAGACCATAACCTTCGTCATAATCATCCGATGGTAAGCTGCCCGCACCGGCAAGTATCTCGCCCAGAAGACTTTCGTACATCACCGTGGACAGGGCAGAGGCACGCCCATTCCGCGTGTAGGGGTTCATTGAGTCAAAGCTACCCGCAAGCGCGATGGAAATCTCGCCACCTTTTGGCGCATCAGGGTTCACATAATCGAAATGCGTGTAATCCTCGGGGTAGTTCAGATCGCCAAAGAATGAATAGCCGTGGCTTTTGATGATTTTTTGATCTTCGGCAA
Organism: Pseudomonadota bacterium; assembly: GCA_038532975.1. GTDB lineage: Bacteria > Pseudomonadota > Alphaproteobacteria > Rhodobacterales > Rhodobacteraceae > Roseovarius. Next base: position 5,615 of record JBCAZO010000104.1, on the reverse strand, counting down.
ATGCCGTCCATGCGCTTAGGATCAGGATGGACAGGCCCATCAGGGTCATCGCGATAAAGCGAGGTTTCTGGCCGTCAAGCGCCCGGGCCTTTGCCCGGCTGCGGGATCGGGTCATACGCGTTCTCCTTATATTTGCCCTGATGTGGGGTTTTATTCGCCTCTGGCAAGCTAATGGAGGGCCGTGCCCGGATTCAAGCACAGATCACATATGTGTCGGGCGCGCGGTGGACCAACATATGAAAACCGCTCATTCCCCGAGGAACGAGCGGTTCAATTTTTTGCTAGCTTACGTTACGCCTACTGGGCGAGCGATTGCAGGTAGCCAATTATGTTCGCGCGTTCTTCTTCATCCGAAACACCGCGGAAGCTCATTTTGTTGCCCGGCGCAAACTCACGCGGGTTTTCAAGCCAGGCACTTAGCCTGTCCAGGTCCCAAACACCGCCCAATTCGGTTAGCGCTCCGGAATAGTTGAAGCCATCCACGCTGGCAATTTCACGATCAACCAGGTTCACAAGATGTGGGCCTACGCGGTTTTGTTCTTCGTCCGGCACGTGGCAGGCTGCGCATTTCTTATAGGCACGCTCACCCGCCGCGATATCAGCTGCCGCGACCAGAGCTGCGAAACCTGACTCATCCGAGGCAGCTTCTTCGGTTGCCTCTTCCGCGGCAGGTTCTTCCGCAGCGGCCTCTTCCTCAGCTGCGTCCTCAGCGGCCTCAGGTGCGTCTTCTGTCACCTCTTCGGTTGCGGCTTCTTCGGTAACTTCCTCTGTCGCTTCCTCGGATGCGGTCTCTTCGGTTGCCTCTTCCGCGGCAGGTTCTTCTGCTGCGGTCTCTTCGGTGGCCTCTTCCGCGGCAGGTTCTTCTTCAGCAGCGGCAGGCACAACCAATTCTGTCATTGAGCCGTCTGTGCTGTCGAGATAGGCGATCACATCGACGCGATCCTGAATTTTTTTCAGACCCGCAAAGCCCATGGACGTGCCTGGCGCATAGCCTTTCGGATTTTCCAAAAAGCCATCAAGCTCTTCTGGAGTCCAGACAGAGGCCACCTCGCTCAGAGCACCGGAATAATTGAAGTCCCCCACAGCGGCAACATCGCGACCGACAATTTCGAACAGATGCGGCCCTACTTTGTTTTCGCCATCTTCCACGGCATGGCAGGCCTTGCATTTGCCAAACACCTTTTCTCCAGCAGCAATGTCTGCTGACGCGTAAAGCTCCGCAAAGCTTGGGCCTTCCTCAGCTTCGGCAGTTTCTTCGCCGCCATCGCCGGTGTCGATTACATAGGCTGGGCCATGGTCATCCCCATGACCTCCCCCCATGGCGTACATTTCTTCCGCCACCCATTTGCCCAAAAGAAAGATCAGCAGCGCGCCGCAAAAGCCGCCAAGGATCTTTGTAAACGTCATTGTGTCAAGCATTGGCCCGTTTTCCATATGAATCTCTCGTCGCGTATCTATCCGCTTCCCCTTGAAGGGCGCAAGGTGTAGTTTCCGCGACCAATCGACCGCATCACGGCATGGGACAGAACAGGCAACAGAAGATGACCAATCGCATCGCTTTTCAGGGCGAGCCAGGCGCGTATTCGCACCAGGCTTGCAAAGAGACCTATCCAGACATGGAACCCCATGCATGCCGCACCTTTGAGGATGCAATAGATGCTGTGCGAACAGGCCAGGCCGAATTGGCCATGTTGCCGGTGGAAAACTCCACATTCGGGCGTGTGGCGGACATTCACCATCTGCTGCCATCGTCGGGGTTGCATATCATTGATGAGGCATTTGTGCGGGTTCACATCAACCTGCTCGCCTTGCCGGGCACGCCGCTCGACAAAATCAAGCGCGCCAAAAGCCACACAATGTTGTTGGGGCAATGCCGCGACTTTCTTGCACAGCACTCCATTCAGCGTGTCACCGGAGCAGATACCGCAGGTTCAGCCAGAGAAGTGTCGCAGTCGGGTGATCCTGAAATGGCGGCACTTGCTAGTGAACTGGCGGGTGAGATTTACGGCCTCGACGTGCTGGCGCGTCATATCGAGGATGAAGGCAACAACACCACGCGGTTTCTGGTGATGTCGCGGGAACTGGATATGTCGCGTCGCGGGTCTGACGGAATGATGACGAGTTTTGTCTTTCAGGTGCGCAACATTCCTGCCGCCCTCTACAAAGCGATGGGCGGGTTTGCCACCAATGGCGTGAACATGACAAAGCTGGAAAGCTACATGGTTGGCGGTAGTTTTTCTGCAACGCAGTTTTACGCGGATATCGAAGGGCATCCGGAGGATCCGGAGGTAAAACGCGCCTTGGAAGAATTGGAATATTTTACGTCTGAGTTGGTCATGCTGGGGGTTTATCCCGCAGACCCGCGCCGACACTGATATCTGGCGCAAGAGATATACCGAAGACACACCGCATCGCGCCTTTTGTTACAGGTCCGTCGAGCATGGCGGGGTTTTGCAATGCCGTAACTTCTCAGGGCGTGTAACAAATTTAAATTATATATTTCAGATGGTTGAACTTTTTTAAGTGCGATCAGATCGTAGAGGTGTGAGCGAATTTTCCACCACAGTCACAGCGCCGTGCATTGCCGTGATGCGCGGTTCACGAAGGCCGGACGATCTCTAACACCGAGCTCAGTCAGTCTCCATTTCTTGTCCACAAGCGACGGGCAAATCACCGTCTCAACAAATAGGAATAGGAGCTTACAATGCGTACCCTAACTGCTATTGCACTCACAGCCGTTCTGGCAACACCTGCTGCGGCCTTGTCGATCGTTAAAGTTATGAGCGACACCACCGTCGTGAGCGAACTGAGCATTCAAGAACGTGGTAATCACCTCGCGGAGTTGAGTGAGCAAGAACGTAAAAACAAATTTGCAGAGTTGAGCGAACAAGAGCGCAAAGACAAGCTTGCTGAACTGAGCGAACAAGAGCGCGAAAACCAATTCGCAGAACTGAAGATCAAGGACCGCACCAAATCGAAGACAGGCGGCGCGCCTCTTTTCGATACCGTGCTGGACACGCAGATCGGTTAAACTCATCACTCACGGATAGCGTTTGACCAAAGGGCCATCTTCGGGTGGCCCTTTTTTGCGTCAGGCGCTTGCCTTGAAGCGATCCTCTACATCCTTGGCATACTCCGCCACACGAAGTGCAAATCGCCGCGTCATATTGGTGCGTGCGAGCTTTAGAGACTGAAGCAAAAGCCGCGCGGTCAGTGTCTTGGGTTTGACCGAAACTTCGACGGTTAGCCGTGTCCTGCGGCGCGATAATGCCACAAGGTCTATCATCATGAATCCGGACAGATTTGCCGAAGTTGACTTAACAGAAAGACAATTTGGCTCGTCATAATCCGTCATTTCCAAACGCATATCACGGCGTTTGCCGCGGAGCATAAAGGACGTGTCCCATGCCATTCCAACACCGTTTTGATCCAGATTGTCCACCCGCTGAACCTCGGCACCGCGCCGCATGGCAGATCGTTCCAGCGCTGGAAAATCTGAAATCTGGGAAAATACGTATTCGATGGGCGCTTCGATATCTTCGCGCTCTACGAATTTCATCTGCTGGCCTCGTTTGTTAACCCTTTTGGGTTGGTCTTTTTATCTGTTTACCTTTTTATAGCGTATCAGCAAGCCAGTTGCGCAGCAAAAAATGCGCTATGGCCCCTTTTCGGGCCGGGAGAATGTCTGGATTTTCTCCGGCAAAGGCGCGCGCAATATCTTCACGAGTGACCCAGATGGCATCTTCGATTTCGATTGGGTCTACACGGATCTTGTCTGAAAGAGCGTGTCCCCAGCATCCTAGCATCAATGAGGCTGGGAAAGGCCAGGGTTGGCTGGACAGATACCCAACCTCGCCTACGCGAATGCCTGCTTCTTCCATCACTTCGCGGCGCACTGCAGCCTCCATGGTTTCGCCGGAGTCGATGAAACCTGCGAGCAGTGAATACATCCCTTCCGGCCAGCCATGTGATCGGCCCATAAGCACACGGTTTCCATGGGTGATCAGCATGATGACAACGGGGTCTGTGCGCGGAAAATGCTGCCCGCCACAGTCCGGGCAAACGCGCTGCCAGCCAAATTGTTTGATTTGAGTAGCGGAGCCGCACCGCGCACAAAACCGGTGCGTTGCATGCCAGCCCAGTACGGCTTTGGCGGCTGGCCTTCCTCAACCATGGTTTGAATCTCATCAGGCCTTGATCGAAGCTCTGTGCCGCGATCCAGGCCAGAGCCTCCGAATGTGACCGTTTCGGCATGACGCATAAAATAACCTCCGCGCTCGGAGGTGCCATGATCGTAAGTTCGGAGCAAGCGCTTTCAAGACCCGCGTAAAATACATTATTTCAATTTATTTTTGCAACTTTAGGTTTAAATTGATAGTATCAATGCACGGGATACAATTTTTAGAAACTGAGACTTTGGCAAAGAGACCGAGCAAGTACGCGTATGTCAACGCGATCACTTGGCCATGGCACAGCGGGGCCACGAGCCCGGAGCAACATGTTTGGCTTCGCATCCTTGGGACGACGGACATTCACGGTCATATTCTGCCTTATGACTATGCAAACGACACTCTGGTAGACGGGTTTGGTTTTGCGCGTGTTGCGTCTCATATTCGCGTCGCAAGATCTGAGGCGCGAAACACGCTGCTATTCGACAATGGCGATTTTTTGCAGGGGTCGCCACTGACAGATATTGGTGCGCGTCCCGAAAATGGCTGGACTGGCGCGAACCCTGTTCTGGAAGTTATGAATCACGTTGCATACGACGCAGCCACCATAGGTAACCATGAATTTAACTTTGGGTTAGAATGGCTCCTTCGAACGCTTGATGAATCCAAGTTCCCGCTTGTATGTGCCAATGCGGTTCTTGCACGGCATCCAGACAATCCTGTGAAAGACCAAACTCTTTTACCGCCATTCATTTTGCTTGATCGGGTTTTTTGGGACAGTTCTGGAACACCTCAACCACTGAAAATTGGTGTTATCGGCGTACTGCCACCTCAGATCTTACAATGGGATCGGGACAATCTCGCCGGGCGGCTCGAAGTCCGCGACATGGTCGAAACGCTCAAGGCTTATGTGCCCGTATTGCGAAACGCGGGTGCGCAGATCGTGATTGTGCTTGCTCATAGCGGGATAGGCGAAGACGACATCGCGCCAGGTCAGGAAAATGCAGGTCTGGCATTGGCGCAAGTGCCGGGCGTCGATGCGATCCTGACAGGGCATACGCACAACTTGTTTCCTGATCAGATCGCTAAGCCTCAAAATCCTAAAATAAATTCTGTTAACGGCACGCTGGCAGGTGTCCCATCTGTGATGGCGGGCTTTCGCGGCTCACATCTTGGCGTGATCGATCTTAAACTGGCGCCACGAAGCAATGGATGGCAGATCTCAAGCCATGCGTCTGAAATTTGGTCGGTTCGTACCGCTGAAATCGAGCAGGACAAGGCCATTTCCGTGCTGGTGAACGCGGCCCATCAGGCGACGCTTCGGCATACCTCGCAGCTGGTTGGGCAAACGAATATCCCCATACATAGCTATCTCAGTCAGTTTCGCCCGGACCCGGCGCAATACCTTATCATGGCATGCAAGCGTGCGGCCCTTACAAAGGCACT
>JBCAZO010000103.1:0-7762 GCA_038532975.1 Pseudomonadota bacterium | reverse complement strand
GCTCAGCGTATCTGGCAAGTCCTCAGCCCGAATCAGCGAAAATCCATCCGGTTTGCACCTCTCCGCAGCGATTTTCGCCAGAAGCTCGGTCGGTGCCATACCGATCGAGCAGGTCAGCACCGCGCTGAATATCTCACGCAAGGTCTGCTTGAGTCTGTCCGCCAGCGCGCGCCCCTGACGTGCTTCGCTTGGCAGCAACTCGCACACAACCTCGTCGATGGAGCGGACATGCGAGATCGGCAAACAAGTTTCTATCGCCTCCAGAATGCGGTCATGTAAACGCACATAGACATCGTGCCGCGCGACGACAAAGATCATATCCGGGATCAAATCGCGCGCGATTGTGATTGAGGTATTTGATTTCAGGCCAAGCATTTTGGCTTCGCGACTGATTGCGATACAGCCTGTATTCGGACTATCCAGCGGTACAACGCCAACCGGTTTCCCCCTCAAAGAAGGGTTGAAGTGCTGCTCGACGGTCGCAAAAAAGCTGTCGAAGTCCAGATACAGCCGCTCAATACCACGTGCCTTACCCCTCATGTGATCCATGTTTATCTCCTGGAAGAAATAGAACATTACATGAACATTTATTCGGATCGCAAGAGCATACTGATCCAGCACGCCGCGTGCTCAGCTTTGGCACCGCGTTTGGCCAGATTTGGCGGATTTGGTGTTTGTTTGCGCTGCGATGCTGCGATGCGCGCACAAAAGAGCCAGATTCCACCTTGCTTTGCCGCAACTTCGCCGTTTTGCGTGATAGAAATGCCGCGGCAGAGAGCGGGCGGCAGCCGGTCGGTCAAGCAGACCCTTTCGCCAAGAGAGGCACGTCACTATAAGGGCTTGCAAAACCGGACACAGAGTCGGACACCCACAACTGAGCATCGCAGCAGGATTCATAGTCATATGTCGATATTTGACAAAATTCCGGGCCTTTTCACCGCCGATATGGCCATTGATCTGGGAACCGCAAACACACTTGTTTATGTCAAAGGACGGGGTGTGATCCTGTCTGAGCCATCCGTGGTGGCCTATCATGTCAAGGATGGCGTCAAAAAGGTGCTGGCTGTTGGAGAAGATGCCAAGCTGATGCTGGGGCGCACACCTGGCAGCATCGAGGCGATCCGCCCTATGCGCGAAGGGGTGATTGCTGATTTCGACACGGCCGAGGCTATGATCAAGCATTTCATTCGCAAGGTGCACCGCCGGTCATCCTTCTCGAAGCCCAAGATCATCGTGTGTGTGCCGCATGGGGCAACCCCGGTTGAGAAACGGGCTATCCGCCAATCTGTTCTTTCCGCTGGCGCGCGGCGTGCTGGCCTGGTGGCCGAGCCAATTGCGGCCGCCATCGGGGCCGGCATGCCAATCACGGACCCAACCGGCAACATGGTGGTGGATATCGGCGGCGGCACAACAGAAGTTGCCGTTCTGTCGCTTGGCGACATTGTTTACGCCCGCTCGATCCGTGTTGGTGGCGACCGCATGGATGAAGCAATCATCAACTACCTACGTCGTCAGCAAAACCTTCTGGTGGGCGAAAGCACGGCAGAACGGATCAAGACCTCCATCGGCACTGCGCGCATGCCCGATGATGGGCGCGGCACCTCGATGCAAATCCGGGGTCGTGATCTTTTGAACGGTGTGCCGAAGGAAACTGAGATTAGCCAAGCGCAAGTGGCCGAAGCTTTGGCCGAGCCTGTGCAGCAGATTTGCGAAGCTGTGATGACCGCACTGGAAGCAACCCCGCCCGATTTGGCGGCAGACATCGTGGACCGCGGTGTGATGCTGACAGGTGGAGGCGCGCTTTTGGGGGATTTGGATCTTGCGCTGCGTGAGCAAACAGGTTTGGCTGTATCGATTGCAGATGACAGTCTGAATTGCGTGGCGCTTGGCACTGGCAAGGCGCTGGAGTTCGAGAAGCAGCTGCGCCACGCGATTGACTACGACAGCTGAAACGCCCACCCTCTGAGGGAAGGGGGTATATTTGGCCCGAGACAGAGCACAACACGGAGACTATTCTGGCCCAATCAAGCGACTGCTGATTGGCTTTCTGTTGTTGTGCCTGGTTGGTTTCTTTCTGGTGTGGCGCATTGATAGCCCAAGGGTGGAACGGTTTCGCGCGCAAGTCATCGACCGGGTAGTCCCCAGTTTTGATTGGGCCATGGCTCCTGTCACTGGGGCGGTGAACATCCTTCGCGACTTCCAAAGCTACCAAAGAATTTACCAGCAAAACCAAGACCTTAGACGCGAGTTGCAGCAGATGAAAGCGTGGAAAGAGGCCGCGCTTCAACTGGAGCAGGAAAACGCGCGGCTGCTCGATCTGAACAACGTGCAGCTTGATCCGCGCCTGACTTATGTCACCGGCGTTGTGTTGGCCGACAGCGGATCACCTTTTCGGCAATCGGTTTTGATTAATGTCGGCGCACGGGACGGTATCATTGATGGCTGGGCCACGATGGATGGATTGGGGCTTGTGGGGCGCATCTCCGGTGTGGGTGACAACACCGCGCGCGTGATCCTTCTGACCGACACCTCAAGCCGCATTCCCGCAACGATCCAGCCATCGGGCCAACAGGCGCTTATCATTGGTGATAATACCGCTGTACCGCTCATCGATTTCCTGGAGTTGCCTGATCAGGTGCGGCCCGGCGACAGAGTTCTGACGTCTGGAGACGGCGGCGTCTTTCCCGCCGGGCTTTTGATCGGTCAGGTGGCGCAAGACCCTGGCGGACGACTGCGCGTAAGGCTTTCCGCGGACTACGAGCGACTTGAGTTTCTCAGAGTTCTGAGAAACAGAGGCACCGAAAAGTTGACGGACCCAGGATCCCTGATTGGACCCGCCGAACCAGACCTTCCTCTGCAAGGTCCGCCAAGTCCGTTTGAAAGTTCCGAGGCCGCCGATGGTTGAGAATGCGGCAGTTCATATGTGGGCAATGCGCGTGATCTATGTTGCGCTTGTCTTTCTTGTGATCTTCTTTCACCTGTTGCCTTTGCAAACCTTGCCGCTTGGCTGGGCTGGCCCGGACATCTTGCTTGCGCTGACTACCGCCTGGGTGCTGCGGCGACCAGAGTTTGTGCCACCAGTCTTGATCGCATTGGTGTTTTTGCTCTGTGATCTGATGTTTCACCGTCCACCGGGGCTTTGGGCCGCGCTGGTTTTGATCGGGTGTGAAACATTACGTGCGCGTCACATTGATCTGCGCGATCTGACCTTTGCCATGGAATGGGCCTCGGTTACGACGACGCTGGTGACAATCACACTGGTTTACCGGGCCGTTCTGGCGGTGCTGGTCGTGGATCAGGCACCTCTTGGACTGAGCCTGATGCAGCTTGTCGCGACGCTGATTGCCTATCCGTTGGTCGTTGTAGTCTCGCAAACTGTCTTCGGAGTACGTAAATTGGCACCAGGAGACATTGACGCCCTTGGAGGCCGGACATGAGACGCCCAACACGGGACACTGCTGAAAGCCATAGACTGGTTACACGGCGTAGCCTTGTGGTCGGAGGCTCAATGGCGGCGTTCATTGGGCTTCTGGGCCTTAGAATGCGGTATCTGCAGGTCGAACAGGCCGATCAGTTCCGTCTTCTGGCAGATGAAAATCGCATCAACATTCATCTCATACCACCCTCGCGCGGACGCATCTTTGACCGTGAAGGGCGGGTGGTGGCCGAAAACATCCCGTCCTACCGTATCAACATGATCCGCGAACAGGTGGGTGATGCCGACATTGACGAGGTGATCGAACGGCTGAGCCAATTGGTGACTCTCGATCCGACAGAGGTTGAATCCGCGCGCGAAGACCTGCGCAAACTGCGCGGTGACACGCCAGTGACACTCGCAGACCGCGTCAGTTGGGAAGACATCAGCCGCGTCGCAGTGAACACCCCGGCCCTGCCCGGTGTAACCCCCGAGGTGGGCCTTTCACGACATTATCCCTTGGGGCCCGATTACGCGCATCTTATCGGCTACGTGGGGCCAGTGAGTGATCGTGATCTGGAAGAAATTGACGCCCCGGACGCGCTTTTGCTGATCCCGCGCTTCCAGATTGGCAAGATTGGCCTTGAGTCCCAAAAAGAAGACACGCTGCGCGGCAAGGCCGGCAGTAAACGGGTCGAAGTAAACGCTGCAGGCCGCGTAATGCGTGAGATTGACCGCGTTGAGGGCGAGGCGGGAGCGGATGTTCAGGTCACGCTGGATAACGCCTTGCAAAGCTACGCCGCCGCTCGACTTGAAGGCGAGAGCGCCGCGGCCGTCGTGATGGATTGCGAAACCGGGGATTTGCTGGCCTGCGCCTCGGCGCCAAGCTTTGATCCAAACCTCTTTGTGCGCGGTATCTCTGTGGCCAACTACAGAGCCCTTCTGGATGACAAATATCGCCCCCTTCCCAACAAGGCGATGCAGGGTGTCTACCCGCCGGGGTCCACCTTCAAAATGGTGACAGCGCTCGCCGCATTGGAGGCGGGCGTGGCAGACCCCAATGAAACGGTCTATTGTCCTGGACACCTCAGGGTGTCAAACCGCCGCTTTCACTGCTGGAAACGCGTGGGGCATGGCAATGTGGACCTGCACAGAAGCCTGCGCGAAAGCTGTGACGTCTATTACTACGAGATGGCCGTGCGCACCGGTATAGACAAAATAGCGGAAATGGCCCGCAAGCTGGGTTTGGGCATTGAGCACGAACTTCCGCTCACCTCTGTCTCAGAAGGGCTTATCCCAACCAAACTCTGGAAAGAGACCACCCGCAATGATGCTTGGCGCGTCGGCGACAGTGTCAACGCCTCCATCGGTCAGGGCTTCGTGCTGGCATCTCCGTTGCAGCTTGCGGTTATGACCGCGCGGCTGGCAACCGGGCGCTCCGTGTCGCCGCGTCTCGTGAAATCAATTGATGGCGTTGAGCAACCAGTAAACCGCGGTGAACCACTGGGCATAAATGAGAATATGCTCAGAGAGGTTCGTAACGCGATGAATGCGGTGTCCAACAACAAACGCGGCACAGGCTATCGCAGCCGGATCATCGAAGATGCCTTCCGGATGGCGGGCAAAACCGGCACAAGCCAGGTGCGCAACATCACCGCCGCAGAGCGTGCGCGCGGCGTATTCCGCAACGAAGACTTGCCATGGGAGCGGCGCGACCACGCGCTATTCGTCAACTACGCGCCGGTTGACAACCCGCGCATTGCCGTCTCAGTCATTGTTGAGCACGGCGGTGGCGGCTCCAAGGCTGCCGCGCCGATTGCGCGCGATATCACTCTACAGGCACTTTACGGAGGCGATCCACCGCTTGAAGCCTATCCCGCCGCTGATCGAGATCGCATCCGCGAACAGCAAGAGCGTCTGCGCCGGGCGCGACCCAATGTCGACAATGACAACAGCGACAGGGCGTAGGACGGCACGATGAGTTATCTTGAATATAGCGTCAAGCACACACCTACGGGCATTCGCAAGATGCTCTACCTTAATTGGCCGCTGATTATCTTATTGTCAGCTGTGGCCAGCGTTGGCTTCCTGATGCTCTATTCCGTTTCGGGCGGATCATTCTCGCCCTGGGCCGAGCCACAGATGAAACGCTACGTACTTGGCCTATTCGTGATGCTCTTCGTGGCAATGGTGCCCATCTGGTTCTGGCGCAATATGTCCGTTCTGGCTTATATCATCTCGGTTCTTTTGCTCGTGGCCGTGGAACTGGTCGGTGTCGAGGGCAAAGGCGCGCAGCGGTGGATCGATCTTGGATTTATGCGCCTGCAGCCTTCAGAGCTGATGAAAGTGACGCTTGTGATGTTGCTTGCGGCCTATTACGACTGGCTCCCCTTACAAAAGACGTCGCGGCCCTTATGGGTCATTTTACCAGTCATACTGATCCTGATCCCCGTGGCCTTGGTTCTCAAACAACCTGATCTCGGGACATCGATCCTGCTTATCGCTGGTGGCGGGCTGATCATGTTCATGGCTGGTGTTCATTGGGCTTACTTCGCAGCGGTGGTTGCCAGCGGCGTTGGCCTGATCACTGCCGTTTTCCAAAGCCGCGGCACGGATTGGCAGCTCCTGGCGGATTATCAATTCCGCCGCATAGACACGTTTCTTGATCCTGCGACGGATCCCTTGGGTGCGGGCTATCACATCGCGCAATCCAAAATTGCCCTTGGCTCAGGCGGCTGGACCGGGCGTGGTTCATGCAGGGCACGCAGTCACGTCTGAACTTCCTGCCTGAGAAGCACACCGACTTTATCTTCACCACATTGGCCGAAGAGTTTGGGTTTGTCGGGGCCTTCTCACTCTTGGCGCTCTATGCCCTGATTATTATCTTCTGCATCTTCTCTGCACTGACCAACCGGGACCGGTTTTCATCGCTTCTGATACTGGGTATCGCCGCGACTTTCTTCCTGTTCTTTGCTGTCAACATGTCGATGGTCATGGGGCTGGCCCCGGTCGTGGGTGTGCCGCTGCCGCTGGTCAGCTACGGTGGCTCGGCGATGCTCATCCTGATGTTGGGTTTTGGTCTGGTGCAAAGCGCACATGTGCATCGCCCGAGGTAATCTATGAGCATCAACGTTCTTTTCGCCGCCAAGGCAGAACGGTGGGCGACCTATGAACCAACTTTGAAACAAGCCTTCGGCGAGCTTGGTCTGGATGTGAAACTGCGCACGGAGATGCCTCCCGAGGATGTGCATTACATCGTCTATGCCCCCAACAGCGATCTGCAAGACTTTACACCCTACACGCAGACCAAAGCCGTGCTTGGACTTTGGGCCGGGGTTGAGGACGTAGTGGGCAACCAAACTCTGACAAAGCCCTTCGCCCGCATGGTTGACGAAGGTTTGACGCGCGGCATGGTGGAATGGGTGACTGGCCATGTGCTGCGCCATCACCTTGGCATGGATATGCATATTCTGGGTCAGGACGGACAATGGCGCGATCATGTGCCTCCCCTGGCTATGGACCGGTCTGTAACGATCCTCGGCCTCGGGGCTTTGGGACAGGCCTGCGCAGAGGCATTGGCTTTCCTCGGGTTCACAGTGACAGGATGGTCGCGTAGCCCCAAAGACGTTGACGGTGTCACATGCCTTTCGGGCAATGACAGGCTGGCCGAAGCGCTGAGCGGCGCTGAGATTGTTGTTCTCTTGCTGCCGTCAACGCCTCATACTGAGAACACACTCAACGCGGAAACTCTGGCTTTACTGGAACCGGGTGCCGCGGTGATCAACCCCGGACGTGGTCCGTTGATCGACGATGAGGCCCTTCTGGCGGCATTGAACAGCGGACAAGTCGGGCACGCCACGCTCGATGTGTTTCGCAGCGAACCCCTGCCGCCTGAGCATCCCTATTGGGCGCATCCCAACGTGACAGTCACCCCGCATATCGCGTCAGAAACCCGTCCGCTGTCGGCCTCTCGCGTGATCGCAGAAAATGTGCGCCGTGGCGAAGCCGGTGAGGATTTCATCAATCTGGTGGATCGCAAACTGGGGTATTGAGCAAAAATACCTTTCTTTTTGCCCCAAATATCCCCGCCGGAGGCATACGGTCTTTTTAAAATCTCGGCACCTCAGACCCAAACTTCAACGCAGTTTCGGCGGTGCATCCGGATTCATACCTGGCTCTGCCCCGGGAACCGCCCTTCGATCAGCTTTTGGCAAATCAAACCGCAAACCGACCAGAGCCATACGCGCGCAAATCTGATCAGACGCTTGGAAAAACCCGACATCCAGCATAGCCGCTTCCAGACCCGAGAATTGCAATGCATCTGAGACTGTCCGCGCCAGGGCTTCT
>JBCAZO010000102.1:0-7780 GCA_038532975.1 Pseudomonadota bacterium | reverse complement strand
AAGATGGGTTTCAGTTTTACTACCCCTGGGGCCTCTCCACGACATCCTACAAACTGGCGGTCATCGGCGCGGCAGCGACTGTGCTTTTGGGTGTCTGGGCGATGATGGCGCGCACAAAGATCGGCCTTTTGATGCGCGCCACGCAGGCGGATCGAGATATGGCTTTAGCCTTTGGTATTCCTGTTGAACGGGTCTATGCCCTTGTGTTTGGCATTGGGGCCGGGCTGGCGGCGTTGGGCGCAGTTCTGATAGTGCCCATACAGCAGGCGCATTACCTGATGGGCGCCGACCCGCTTTTGCTGGCCTTTATCGTGGTGATCATCGGCGGATTGGGAAGCCTGCCCGGCACGGTTCTGGCCGCCTTGTTCATTGGCCTGTCGGACGGCATCATCTCGGTCTTCTTTTCACCCACGCTAGCCAAAATTCTGGCGACGCTCCTGGTGGGCCTTGTGCTTGTCTGGCGACCTCAGGGCCTTTTCGGGACGCGCCCGGCATGAGCGCCTCTACCCGGATCATCGCCCTGCATCTGGGCTTGCTGGTCCTGCTCTTTGCTCTGCAATTTGTGCTGCCCGCCTATCATCACGGTAATCTGGCGCGGATCATGGTGTTGGCCACCTATGCAGTGGGCTACAACATCCTCTTTGGATACACTGGGCTTCTCAGCCTCGGCCATGCGCTTTTCTTTGCGGCGGGCATGTATGGCATGGGCCTGACGATCCAGCATCTGGGCTTCACGCCAGCGCCTGCGTTGATTGTCGGTATTTTGGCCGGTGCTCTGGTGTCGGGCGCTTTGGCTCTGTTGGCGCTGCGCACGGTCGGCGTATCTTTCATGATCGTCACACTCATGTTCGCGCAGGCGGGATACCTGACAGTGCTCTATTTCGGCGAGTACACTCGCGGTGACGAAGGCTTTGTGATCCAGCAAGCACAGCGCATTCTGTGGGGCATTGACCTAAGCGATGCCACCAATCGCTATTTCGCCGCCTGGGCGCTGTTCTCGGTGTCCTTTGTCGTGTCGCTCTGGCTGGTGCGCAGCTCGTTCGGACGCACACTTATCGCCATCCGCGAAAACGAAGAGCGGGTGCGCATGCTGGGCTATGACACGTTCCGGCACAAACTCGCTGCCATGGTCATATCCGGCACAATTTCGGCAGCTGCAGGGGCGTTTTACGGTCTGCTCTTTGGCTATGCCGGGGCCAGTTTCGCCTCGGTGCAATATTCGATCTTCCCGCTCCTCTGGGTGCTATTGGGCGGGGCTGGCACCGTGCTGGGTCCGTTTGTCGGCACGCTCTTCATGTTCTACCTGATCGACCTCAGCTCTGGCGTGACCTCGGCCTATCTTCTGATCGCCGGTCTGGCGCTGGTGCTCTTGACGCTCTTTGCGCCGCAAGGTCTGGTCGGAGAGATCCGCCGACGCCTCTGGAAGACCCTGCCATGACCCTCTTGTCAACACGCGGGCTGAGCAAATCCTTTGACGGGCTGCAGGCCGTCACAAATGTCGATTTTGACCTGCCGCAAGGCGAAGTCCGTGCGCTGATTGGCCCCAATGGGGCTGGCAAGACAACGCTGGTTGGCATGATCTGCGGCCGGATTGAGCCGACCTCAGGCCGTGTGCAATTCGATGGTCAGGACATTACGGCACTGCCAGCCCATGCACGGATCATGCGCGGTATGGCCTACACGTTTCAGATCACATCCGTCTTTGCCCGGCTCCCCGTCACTGAAAACGTGGCCCTGGCCGCACGTCGCAGGCTGAAAGGCGCTGCGGTTGAGCGCGCTGTGGACGAAGCCCTGTCGCGCGTGGGCCTAACGGAGGAAGCAAATGAGGAAGCAGGCAACCTAAGCTACGGCCACCAGCGGCTCTTGGAAATTGCCATGGGTCTGGCGCAATCGCCGCGCCTGTTGATCCTGGATGAACCGACACAGGGCCTTTCAGAAGGTGAAATCGACGACTTCAAAGCCTTGATGCGGGAACTGGCAGGCGATACCACAATCCTTCTGATCGAGCACAATATGAATGTCGTCATGGAAACTGCAGACCGGGTCAGTGTGCTCAACTTTGGCGAAATCCTGGCTGAAGGCACACCGCAAGAAATTCACGAAAACGCCGCCGTGCAGGCCGCTTATCTGGGGACCGGGTGATGCTTGAGCTGCGCAAGATCAACTCCGGCTATGGCGCGGCTCAGGTCCTTCGGGATGTGTCTTTGAGTGTGGCGCCTGGTGAAATCCTCTGTCTCATGGGACGCAACGGGGCGGGGAAAACCACGACAATGCAGACGATCATGGGTCTCCTTCCGCTTATGTCCGGAGAGATTTTTATGGACGGCAAGGATGTGGGCACACTGCCAGCCCATGAGGTGCCCCGCGCCGGGATTGGCTACATCCCACAAGGACGGCGGCTGTTTACTGGCCTCAGCGTGGCGCAGAACCTGGAAGTCGGGCTTCAGGTGCGCAACTCAGGCAGGGCCGTGCTGGACGAGGTGCTGGAGCTTTTCCCGCGTCTACGCGAACGCATGGACCAGCCGGCGCAGACGCTCTCGGGTGGAGAACAACAGATGCTGGCAACGGCCCGCGCTCTGTGCATTGAGCCCAAGGTTTTGCTTCTCGATGAGCCAACCGAAGGGCTACAACCCTCAATGATCGAAGCCATCCGTCAGGCGATTGTCAAAATGCGCGAGGCCGGGGTCGCCATCCTTTTGGTCGAACAGAGGATTGAGGCGGTTCTGTCGGTGGCTGACCGCGTTGCGTTTATCGAAAATGGACGCAACGGCGAAACCATGACTGTGGGTGCCTTGCGCGCTGAACCCTCTATCATTGACCGGTATGTGGGTGTCTGAGGGTTGGATTTGAGTATTTGGAGAACAGTGAAAGCCATGTGCTTGGTTGACAGGTAAAAGATCGCTGCCGCACGATTGTTCATGTGAGGAAGTGAAAAGGGATACCGTTTGAGCCTCTATCACCGACCCGAGACGTTGATCGATGCACTGTCGCTCTTGCAAAGCGGCGAGATGCGCATTGTGGCCGGATGCACGGATCTCTTTCCGGCAACCGAGGCAAGAGCATTGTCAGGTCCGATCATGGACATCACCAACATCTCGGACCTCACAGGCATCACGGAGACCAAAGACGGGTATCGCATCGGAGCGGCAACCACCTGGACGGATGTGATCAGGGCTGATTTGCCACCGGCTTTTGACATGCTCAAGGAAGCGGCCCGTGAGGTGGGTTCTGTGCAAATCCAAAACGCAGGCACAGTTGCGGGTAATCTGTGCAATGCGTCACCGGCCGCAGATGGCGTGCCCTGCTTGCTGGCGTTGGACGCCGAAGTTGAACTGGCCTCGGCCAAAGGTCGTAGGACACTTGCCCTGAGTAACTTCATCACCGGACCAAGACAGACGGCCCTTTTACCGGGGGAAATGGCTGTCGCGGTGAATGTGCCCGGTGCGGCCTGCTCTGGTGTATCACGCTTTCGCAAACTGGGCGCGCGCAAGTATCTGGTGATTTCTATTGCCATGGTCGCCGCTCGTTTGGGTATCGTGGATGGCAGGATCGAAACGGCAGCAATTGCGGTCGGCTCCTGCAGTGCGGTGGCCCAACGGCTTTCCGGTTTGGAAAAGATGCTTGTCGGACAACCAACCACGCCGGATGTGCTGGATGAGGTGACGGTCGCACGTGTCTCAGCGGCGTTATCGCCCATCGACGACATCCGCGCGGATGCCGCCTATCGCACAGAAGCAGCGACCGAACTGGTTAAACGCGCGCTTGAAGATCTGTTGCTCGCTGAGGCTATCGCATGAACCGCCCTCTGGACACCATGACCTTGACGGTCAACGGTCAGGCGCACAGCCTACCAGCGGACCCTTCGCGCAGGCTAAGCGAGGTCCTGCGCGAAGGGTTAGGCCTGCGCGGCACCAAGGTCGGTTGTGATGCAGGAGATTGCGGGGCCTGTACCGTGTTGGTCGACGGCGCACCGGTATGCGCCTGCCTCACGCCACTGGCTCAGGTTGAGGGGCGACATGTTGAAACGGTTGAGGGCCTTCAAGACACAGCGTTGCAACAGGCCTTTCTGCGCCATGGCGCGGCGCAATGCGGCATTTGCACACCCGGCATGGTGATGACGGCCACGGCCTTTCTGAGTGAGGCCAAGGCACCAACACGGGCAGACGTGGAAGAGGCCCTCGGCGGCGTGCTGTGCCGGTGCACCGGGTATGCGCGGATCATTGATGCGGTGCTGGATGTGGGACAGTCACACGCTGCCGACATGCCAGATGCCGGGAAAGCTGTTGGCGCGGATGTGCCGCGTTTGGATGGCGCGCAGAAAGTGGCCGGAACCGAGATCTTTGGCGCGGATCACGTGGTGGCGGATGCGCTCTTGGTGCGTGCTCTGCGCGCGCCTTCTGCCCCCATGACCTTCGCCTTTGGCGACATAACTGCCTGGGCGACGGCACGGAATGTACATGTCTTCACCGCAGCCGACATTCCTGGTCGCAACCGGTTTGGCGTGATCCCGGCTTTTGCGGATCAACCGGCCTTGGCAGAGGGGCGTGTGCGTCTGCAGGGCGAGGCGGTCGCTTTGGTTGCCGGGCCGCCCGAACAGGTGGAGCAGCTCGATCTCAAAAGCTTTCCGGTCACATGGATGGCCACGCCGGACTCAGACCCTGTCCATGAGGCCCACCCGAACAATACATTGATCACCGGCAAGGTGCGCCGGGGGAATGCCCAAGACGCCCTGTCCAGTGCCTGTCACGTGGCCGAAGGCGCGATACAAACGCCTTATGTTGAACACGCCTACATCGAGCCTGAGGCCGGCATTGCCTGGATGGAAGGCGACACGCTTGTCATTCAGGCCTGCACGCAAGCCCCTGTGATGGACCGCGATGAGACCGCCCTGATCCTTGGTTTACCGCAAGAGAAAGTCCGCGTCATCCCGGCGGCCACCGGGGGTGGGTTTGGCTCAAAGCTGGATGTGTCCTTGCAGCCGCTCATCGGACTTGTTGCGCTCAAGACGGGACGACCGGCGCGCATGACCTATTCGCGCTCTGAAAGCATGGCAACTACCACCAAGCGCCACCCGTCGCAGATGGCTGGGCGCGTTGGTACAGACGAAACAGGCCGCATCACCGGCATGGAATTCGACGGCGATTTCAACACCGGAGCCTATGCAAGCTGGGGTCCAACGGTGTCGGGTCGCGTGCCGGTGCATGCATCCGGCCCGTACTACATTCCAAATTACCATGCCGAAGCGCGGGCAAACTATTCATACCAGCCGATTTCGGGCGCGTTCAGAGGTTTTGGCGTGCCGCAAGCTGCGATCCTGCAAGAGACGATCTTTGATGATCTGGCGAAACAGCTTGGTATGGACCGTTTGGCTTTTCGCCGTCTCAACGCCTTGCAGGATGGCCAGGACACTGTTTGTGGACAAACGCTTCACGGGGTCGGAATCGCGGCCTGTCTGGATGCGTTGCGGGAACCATGGCATGCCGCTTTGGCGCAGGCAGATGCCGCCAATGCCGAAGATGACATTTTCAGGCATGGCGTCGGCGTGGCGTCCTGTTGGTACGGATGCGGAAACACCGCCATTGCCAACCCATCCACCATTCGCGTCGGCCTGACCGCAGAGGGCGCGCTTTGCTTGCATCAGGGCGCGGTAGATATCGGACAAGGCTCCAACACCGTGATCCCGCAGATTTGCGCCGATGCAGTTGGTCTGCCGCTGTCACAGTTTCAAATCATCGGCGCGGACACCGCTCTGACCCCGGATTGTGGCAAAACCTCCGGGTCGCGCCAGACCTATGTCACAGGAAGTGCCGCCTTGCGCGCAGGGCAGGCGCTTCGGGGTCGTATTCTGTCGATGACAAACATGGGCACAGATGCCAGCCTGAGCTTAAGCGGCACAAACCTGATCGTCAGCGATGGCAAAGTTGAGCGTCGGATTGCGCTTCAGGACCTTGAGACAGACGCGCATGGATACGTCCTCTCGGCAGAAGAAACCTATGACCCGCCCACACAGCCGCTCGATGAGAACGGCCAGGGCGCGCCCTATGCGGTTTACGGATATGGCGCGCAGATTGTTGAACTCTCGGTGGACATGCGCCTTGGCACAGTCAAAGTGAACAAGATCACCGCCGCCCATGATCTAGGGCGTGTGATCAATCCCGGCCTTGCCGAAGGGCAGGTGCACGGCGGCATCGCGCAGGGTCTGGGCATGGCGCTGATGGAAGAGTTCATCCCCGGGCGCACCGAGAACTTGCATGACTACCTGATCCCAACCACAGGCGACATGCCGCAGATTGAAACGATCTTTATCGAGGTGCCTGATCCCGAAGGTCCAATGGGGGCCAAGGGGCTGGGCGAGCATGTGCTTATCCCCACCGCCCCTGCAATCTTAAATGCCATCCGTCATGCCACCGGCGCGCTGGTCACCCAGTTGCCTGCTTTGCCGCATCGCGTATTGGCGGCGATACGAGAGGCGCAGGGTCAATGACTGATCGACTGGCCAAAGAGGACAAGATCCGCTGCGATGCCTGCCCGGTCATGTGCTACATCGCGCCCGGCAAAATCGGGGCCTGTGACCGCTACGCCAATGAGAATGGCAAGATCATCCGCTGTGACCCCTTGACCGTGCTCGATCATCGCCTTGAGGCCGGAGGCGAAATCCGACCTTTCCTCAAATCCGACTGGGACGGAGAAGTCATCGGCACCGACGATGTCTTTGTCTCCGGTGTCGGATCCGGCACAACCTATCCCGACTACAAACCCGCCCCCTTCATCGTTAGCCGCGAGGTCGATGGCGCGGATTTCGTCACTGTCGTGACCGAGGCAATCTTTTCCTATTGCGGAGTGAAGGTGAAAATCGACACCGACCGGCATCTGGGCCATGAGACCGCCGTGGTGCGCGCGGGCGGCGAGGCAATCGGCCATGTGACCACGTCTGAATATGGCTCTCAGATGCTGTCGCTCGGCGGCATAGATCACCTCACAGGCGGGTCCAAAGCCGAAGGTCGCGCCACCTGCGACGCGCTCTTGCGCCTGTGCAACCGAGAAGCGGTCGAGCTGACCATCGACGATGGCGCTACCGTGGTCGTGCAGGCGGGCCGCCCTCCCATCGTAAACGGCGACACAGAAGAGCGCATGCGCGTCGGCTGCGGGTCTGCCACCATCGGCATGTTTGCTTCTCAGTGGCAGGGGCTTGTGGATGAGGTTGTCGTGGTCGACGATCACATCACCGGTGTGGTCAGCGAGCATCAGGCGGGCAAAGTGCTGGGTTGGCCTGACACCGGCATCCGCATCAAGGGCCATCGCTCGACGCCCGGGCGCTACTTCAAGGTCGCCCAACCCGGGCAAGGCTGGGGCGGCACGGATATCGACGACCCGCTCAGCATTCTCAACCCGTGGCTCGAAAAGAAGGGTGCGCGACCTGGTCTGTCATTGCTGATGGTGTCTACCACCGGAGAGCATGCCGGATACTATGTTCTGGACGACAATCTGGAACCGCAGGCCAAGCCGATGCCCAAGGCATTGCAGCCCTCGGTTGCTCTGATAGCGGAAAACTGCGAACCCGCGCTTTGCACCGTGATGTTTCAAGCCGGGGCCGGTGGTTCGCTGCGCTCTGGCGTGACGCAAAACCCGGTGAAGCTCACCCGGTCGGTTCAGGCCATGACCACGCGTGTGACCTGCGGCGGTGAGCCTGCATATATCTGGCCCGGGGGCGGGATCACCCTGATGGTTGACGTGCTCAATATGCCCGATGGGTCCTTTGGCTATGTGCCGACACCTGCGT
>JBCAZO010000101.1:0-7819 GCA_038532975.1 Pseudomonadota bacterium | reverse complement strand
GGCTGGGGGAAATTCGTGCGCGCGGAGAACGGTCTTATTTATTTGATTATGAACAACCCGACCGGGAACAGATCGAGCAGGCCATCGAGGATGGAATCCTGGTTATTCAGGATTGGGACAACAACGAATTCCGCGCCCTCATGCCGCTGGAGGACATCCCGGATCGCTATCTTTATGTGAGCCGAAATGTGGATGGTGACATCCTCAATCTGCTCGATGACACCAAGGAAACCGCGCGCTTCTATCAACAACGCGAAAACGAGCGGGATCGCGTGCTCTTTGAGTTCGGCCTGCTTTACCTCGGCTTTGCCGTGATCCTGATTCTGGCGGCTGTGTGGCTGGGCATGTGGTTTGCTGAGCGCCTGTCCCGTCCTGTGGGCCGCCTCACCGGGGCCGCGCAGCGCGTGGGGGAGGGCGATCTGGACGTGCAGGTGCGCGAAGAGTCCGGCAGCGACGAGATTGGTCAATTATCAACCTATTTCAACCAGATGACCCGCCAGCTCAAACAGCAGCGCGAGACGCTTCTGGCCAACACCGAGCAGATCGAGCGCCGCCGCAGGCTGTTTGACTCGGTTCTTGGATCGGTCTCGTCCGGTGTTGTGGGCCTTGATCCCAAAGGGCGTGTGGCCTTTGTGAACCGCGCCGCCGAGCGGTTGTTGGACTGGACAGAAGATCAGCAATCTCTGGCGCTATCCGTGGCGGTGCCAGAGTTTTTTGATCTATTTGAAAAGCTGAAATCCTCAAATACCGGCTTTGTGCAGGAAGAGATCAAAGTCAGCCGGGGCAAGCGTATGGAAAACCTCCTTGTGCGCATGTCCACACGGCGCAACGAAGATGGGCGGCGCGAGGGCTATGTGGTGGCTTTTGACGACGTCACCGACCTTGTCACGGCCCAGCGTATGGCTGCCTGGGGTGATGTGGCGCGGCGGATCGCACATGAAATCAAGAACCCGCTGACGCCGATCCAGCTCTCTGCCGAGCGCATCAAACGCAAATTCACCCGTGTGCTTGAGGAGGATCAGGCCAGCGATCTGGAACAATTGACAGATGTGGTCATTCGGCAAACCAATGATTTGCGCCGCATCGTGGACGAGTTTTCCAAATTTGCCCGTATGCCAGAGCCGGAAACCAAGACCGAAAGCATCTCGAAACTCCTGCGGGAAGCCGTGCTTTTGCAGGAAAATGGCCAGCCGGAGGTAACGTTTGAGACACATTTCGATGCCGATGATCTCTGGGCGGAAGTTGACGCGACAATGATCAATCAGGCGCTGACAAACCTGATCAAGAACGCCGGAGAAGCCATTGAAAGCCTTTATGAAAAAGAAGGTAGGGCTGGCCACACCCCGATGATCCGCGTGTCGAGCGCAATCGAGGGGGACACGGCAGTGATTCACATCGCTGACAATGGCATCGGCTTGCCCGAGGATCGCTCGCGCCTCTTTGAGCCTTACGTGACAACGCGCGAGAAGGGCACAGGCCTCGGCTTGCCCATTGTGAAGAAAATTATCGAAGAACACGGCGGGACGCTGACCCTTGAGGATGCGCCGCCGTTCACACCCGATGCGCGGGTTGGGGCAATGGCGGTCATTCGCCTGCCCCTGTCTGAGCATTCCCAAACCCAAATAGACGAAAAACAAGCGGTATGAGGTTGATATGAGCGATATTCTGATTGTGGACGACGAGCGCGACATCCGCGAACTCATCTCTGATATTCTGAAAGATGAAGGGTTCACCACCCGATTGGCCGGAAACTCGGACGAGGCGATGGCCGCTGTTGCCGAAGAACGGCCCGGGCTGATGATTCTCGATATCTGGCTGAAAGACAGCAACATGGATGGCATCGACATCCTCAAATGCATCAAGCGCGACTACCCCGAAGTGCCGGTGGTGATCATCTCGGGCCATGGCAATATCGAGATTGCCGTCGCCGCGATCAAACAGGGCGCGTATGATTTCATCGAAAAGCCGTTCAACATCGATCAACTAATGGTGGTGATCCGGCGCAGCATGGAAACCAGCCGATTGCGGCGCGAGAACCTTGCTCTCAAGCAACAAAGCAACGGACCGGCAGAGATGCTTGGGGAAAGCCCCGCCTTCCGCACTCTGATCAGCCAGCTTGACAAGGTGACGAAATCCAATGGCCGGGTGATGCTCACCGGTCCTGCGGGCTGTGGCAAGGAACTGGCTGCGCGATACATTCACGCCAACTCCAACCGCGCCGATGGGCCTTTTGTCTGCGTGGGCTGCGCATCAATTGAACCGGACCGCATGGAAGAGGTGCTTTTCGGGCGCGAAAGCGAAGAGGGCGGCACAACACCCGGTCTGCTGGAAGAGGCCAATGGCGGTGTCATCTATTTTGACGAAGTGGCCGATATGCCTTTGGGAACACAGTCAAAAATTCTGCGCGTTCTGGTTGACCAGACATTCCTCAGGGTGGGCGGAAGCGACAAGGTACAGGTGGATTTGCGGGTAATTTCCTCAACCAACCGCAATCTGGAAGCCGAAATTGAGGCTGACCGGTTCCGTCGTGAGCTTTATCATCGCCTCAACGTGGTGCCGATCGATGTGCCCAGCCTGGAAGACCGGCGCGAGGACGTGCCGGACCTTGCGGCCTATTTCATCGAAACGCTGAGCCGAGAGCAGGGCCTGCCACATCGCGCCTTGAGCAGCGAGGCATCGGCGCTCTTGCAGACCATGAGCTGGCCGGGCAACATTCGTCAGCTGCGCAACGTGGTTGAGCGCATTTTGATCCTTGGCGAAGCGACGGGTGACATCGAGGCGCGAGAAATCCCCGGTGAAAGCGAAGGCCCGGCAGAGGATGGCCGCGTGGTTCTCTCTGGCACCATAGCGACACTGCCGCTGCGCGAGGCGCGGGAAGCGTTTGAGCGCGAATACCTCATGACTCAGATCAGCCGCTTTGGCGGCAATATCAGCCGCACGGCGGAATTCGTCGGCATGGAGCGGAGCGCGCTGCACCGCAAGCTCAAATCGCTGGGTGTGGTCACTGGGGCCAAAGGGGCCAAGCAAAATGAAGAAGAGCCGGAGCCTGCAGAGCCTTAAGCCGATCTAAGGCGTTACGATCTGATACTTGCCGCCCTTTATGCGGATTGCGCAGGAGTTGGCCGTCAGAGGCGGCAGGACACGCGTTGAGGTGATCTGTGTCTGTTCAATAACAGAAGGGCTGCACGCTTTAACGCGCACCTTTGCGTAACCGCGATCTGCCATACATTGCGCCTGTACCGTGGATCGAAGCCCCTCGTTTGCGTCATAGGTTTCCCAACGCCCGGGCCGGATCAGGACGCGTTGTACCGTGCAATGCCCCGCGCTGTTGCAGTAGCGTCGATAATCATAAACCGGCGGAATATACCGTCTGCGGATGTCTTTTGGCACCTCTCTGAGGGCAAAAACCCCACACCGGGCCAAATCGCTGTCGATGCGAGAGACCTCGACGCCTTCTTTGTAATAAAGGCTCAAAGGGAAGCATCCGGCAAGAAACACCGCGGAGGCCAGTAAAATAAGACTGTGACACCGTTTCATACTTTTAAACTACCCCAAACCAGAGCGAACGACAAAGCAATTGACCCGTCAGCACCCATCTGTCATGCAACGGGTCCGGGGCGCGACTGAGAGGCATATGCCATGAAGGTCATCATCTGCGGTGCCGGCCAGGTGGGCTGGCAGATTGCGCGACATCTTTCGGGGGAAAAGAACGACGTCACTGTCGTCGACAACAACCCCGACTTGGTTCACCGCGCAACAGAAACCCTTGATGTGCAAGGGATTACCGGATTTGCCAGTTATCCGGACGTATTGGACCGCGCGGGCGCGCGGGACGCCGATATGATTATCGCGGCGACCTATTCAGACGAGGTTAACATGGTGACCTGCCAGGTCGCGCATTCTGTCTTTTCCATCAACCGCAAGATCGCGCGGCTGCGCTCGCAATCTTATCTCGACGCGATTTATTCCGACCTTTACCGCCGCGATCACATGCCCATCGACGTGGTGATCAGCCCCGAACGCGAAGTGGCCGAGGCTGCGTTACAGCGCATGGCGGCCCCGGCGGCGTTTGATACTGAGACATTCCTTGATGGCTCCGCCCAGCTTGTGGGCCTTCGGGTCGGCAAGGATTGCCCGATCATCAACACGCCGCTGCGGCAGTTGTCAGACCTGTTTTCCACCTTGCGCGCTGTGGTTCTGGCCATTCGTCGCGAGGGGCGGCTATTCGCACCGGAAGCGGGCGATCAGATCTTTGCCGGGGACGACGCCTATGTCTTTGCTCATGTAGAGGACATCCCGCGCACACTGGAAATCTTTGGCAAGACACAGCGCAAACAGGAACGTTTGGTCATTATCGGCGGCGGCAATATCGGGCTGGCCGTGGCCGAGACGCTGGAAAAGCGCGGCAAGAGCACCCGCGTCAAAGTCATTGAGCGCGAACGCAAATGCGCGGAACGCGCGGCCGATGCTCTGGAGCGAACGATTGTGCTCAATGGTGACGGGCTTGATGCGCAGCTTTTGGAGGAGGCGGGGATCACCCGTGCCGATGCTGTGCTTTCGGTGACAGACGACGACAAGACCAACTTGCTCGCCGCTGTTCGCGCCAAGGCAGAGGGATGTCCATATGCCATCGCGCTGATCAATGATCCGACGCTCATTCCGATGATGGAGCCCTTGGGTATTGACGCCTATATCAACCCGCGCGCCACAACCGTAAGCTCGATCCTGCGCCATATCCGCCATGGTCGTGTGCGTGCGGTATATTCAGTGGGCGATGCCGAGGCCGAAGTGATCGAAGCCGAAGTTCTGTCGACCTCCACAATTGCAGGATCCGCGATCCGCGATATCGACTTTCCCGAAGGTGTGCTTGTCGGGGGTATCCTGCGCAACGGAGAGACCCTCAAACCCGAAGGCAGTATGCGCATTGAGGCCGGAGACTCGGTGGTAATCTTTGCCATGGCTGATGACGTGGCAGAGGTTGAGAAACTGCTTCAGGTCTCGATTGACTTCTTCTGACGCGAACCGGTCATGACAACGCGCCTGCTCAGCTATCCTTTGATCCTTGTCCTGACGGGTTTGTCCTGTCTGGCGATGCTGATCCCGGCGCTGCATGCACTGGTGATCGAGGATCACTCTGTGGCGCAGGCGTTTTTCTATTCCAGTGTGTTGGGCCTTGTGCTGGTGCTGACCATCGCGATGGCCATGTCCGGGCGCGAACGTCCCGACAACTCGGATATTGAAAACCTCGCCTCTCTGTTTCTGGCCTATACGGTCTTGCCGCTCTTTTTGGCCTTGCCGTTCTACGAAGGGCTGGAGACCACCAGTTTTCTGAATGCTTATGTGGAAATGGTCTCAAGCCTGACCACAACCGGCGCAACCCTTTTTGACCGGCCAGAGCGGTTGGTGGACAGCCTGCATTTGTGGCGTGGCCTTGTGGGGTGGCTGGGCGGTCTGCTCATTTGGGTATCGGCGTCGGCGGTGCTTGCCTCAATGTATCTGGGCGGTTTTGAGGTGACAGTGTCCGGCGAGCCGGGGCAGAGCGACCTGCGGGAGGCCCGGTTTGAGCGTGCCACATCCGCACGGCGGCTGGCACAAGTGACCAAGGAATTGGCGCCAATCTATCTTGGTCTCACCGGAGCGCTCTGGGTGATGCTACTGATCAGCGGCGAAGCCCCTTTGACCGCGGCCATCCATGCCATGTCCACCATGTCCACCAGCGGCATTTCCCCGGTGGGCGGGGTCGATCAGGCCGCGTCAGGCTTTGCTGGAGAGGCGGTCATATTCCTGTTCATGCTGTTTGCCCTGTCGCGGCTGACCTTTTCAACCGACACGCTCAACACCACCCGAGCCAGTCTCTTGAAAGACCCCGAGTTTCGCATCGGCATGGCCTTGGTCATCGGGGTGCCGCTCTTGCTTTTTTCGCGGCATTGGCTGGCTGCGTTCGAAGTGGACGAGGTTGAAAGCTTTTCTGATGCCATCAACGCGCTCTGGGGTGGGATGTTCACCGTGCTGTCTTTCCTGTCGACCACAGGGTTCGAAAGCGCGTCCTGGGCCACGGCGCGCGACTGGTCGGGACTTGGCACACCGGGCCTTGTTCTTCTTGGGCTGGCCATCCTGGGCGGGGGTGTGGCGACCACGGCGGGAGGCGTCAAACTCTTGCGGGTCTATGCGCTTTACCTCAATGGTCAGCGCGAGATGGAGCGGCTGATCCATCCATCCTCGGTCGGGCGTGCCAGTTCTTCCAGCCGCCGCATCCGCAAACGCGGGGCCTTTATCGCCTGGATTTTCTTCATGCTGTTTGCCTTGAGTCTGGCGATTGTGACCATGATCATGGCGGCCCTGGGCCAGGATCTGGAAAGTGCTCTGATACTGACCATTGCGGCATTGTCGACTGCTGGCCCTTTGACACAAGCTGCCGCTGATACGCCCATTGATCTTATAGAAATGGGCACGGCTGCAAAGCTCGTCTTTTCGGCAGCCATGGTGTTGGGCCGGATGGAGACATTGGCTATCATCGCGCTTTTCAACCCCGGATTGTGGCGCGATTGACACCGCCCCTCGACACAGCTTGGCAGGGAATTGATTTTTGGGGTGGAAACTCTGACCCGCCCACTCCATACTCCGCCCGAGGGAGAGGAGGCATCCGCCAAGGATGTCCGCAATAACAAAGGCTTTTTTGAACGATGGCGACGGATCGACAAAATTTACAGGATGCATTCCTGAACCAGGTAAGAAAGACCAAGATTCCGGTCACTGTCTTCCTGATCAACGGCGTAAAGCTTCAGGGTGTTATCACCTGGTTTGACAATTTCTGCATTCTGCTGCGCCGGGATGGGCAGTCACAGCTTGTCTATAAACATGCTGTGTCCACGATTATGCCGTCTCAACCTGTGAACCTGTATGAAGGTGACGACGCGACTTGATGCCGCCTGATGGCGCAGACACCCGCGCTTGGGTGCTGCATCCTGACATTCCAAACCAGGACAAGGGCCGCGATCCGTCGCGTGCCCTCGAAGAGGCTGTGTCATTGGCGCATGCTTTGCCGGGTATAGAGGTTTGCGGCGGCACTGTTGTGCGTCTCACGAGGCCGCATCCCGGCATGCTCTTTGGCAAGGGCAAAGTGGCCGAACTGAAGGCTCAGGTAGAGGCCGAAGAGCTTGAACTTGTCTTGATTGACGGGCCGGTAACACCAGTGCAGCAACGCAATCTGGAAAAGGCGCTTGGGGTCAAACTGCTGGACCGAACCGGGTTGATCCTTGAGATTTTCAGCGACCGGGCGGCGACCCGCGAGGGTGTGCTGCAGGTCGAAATGGCAGCACTCAGCTATCAGCGCACCCGGCTGGTCCGCGCCTGGACCCACCTTGAGCGGCAGCGCGGCGGGCTTGGCTTTGTCGGCGGTCCTGGCGAAACGCAGATCGAGGCAGACCGCCGCGCCATTGACGAACAGCTCGTGCGCCTGCGCCGTCAGCTCGACAAGGTCGTGAAAACCCGCAGCCTGCACCGCGAGGCGCGCGCCAAGGTGCCGTTCCCGATTGTCGCGCTGGTGGGCTATACCAATGCCGGGAAGTCCACGATTTTCAATCGGTTGACCGGAGCCAAGGTGTTGGCGAAAGACATGCTTTTTGCGACGCTCGACCCGACAATGCGGGCCGTTGAGCTGGCCAATGGGCGGGATGTGATCCTGTCCGACACGGTGGGCTTTATCTCGGACCTGCCGACGCAACTGGTGGCCGCGTTTCGCGCCACTTTGGAGGAAGTCTTGTCGGCGGATGTGATCTGCCATGTGCGCGACATCTCGCACCCCGAGACCGAGGCGCAG
>JBCAZO010000100.1:0-7832 GCA_038532975.1 Pseudomonadota bacterium | reverse complement strand
TGAGCTGCGCAAATACACACAGGAAAAAATCTGAAAACAACCCATTGGTTTTGGGTATTTTTTTACAAGAAAGAAGCAAAGTTACGCGACCCTGGTTTCGTGTCTCGACAAAGGTTCTTTACAGGGTCTTAATGCCGCCATGACGTCTGAGCAAAACGCGCGTCCCGGTTGGGGCATTTTCTGGATGGTGGTGACCGGGCTGCAGTTTGTCGGCGTCACCGCTCTGGTCAAACTGTTAGGCACGCGCATCCCGGCACCAGAGGCAGCTTTTCTGCGGTACGTGCTTGGGTTGGTGTTCCTTATTCCAATGCTGGGCACGCTGAGCAGGCTAAGGCTGGATCGAGGCACTCTGGGGCTTTTCGCAGCGCGCGGCGTGGCGCATTCCCTGGGCGTCGGGCTTTGGTTCTTTGCCATGGCGCGTATTCCCATCGCGGATGTCACGGCGATGAACTACCTTTC
The DNA here is from genome assembly GCA_038532975.1 of Pseudomonadota bacterium. Taxonomy (GTDB): domain Bacteria; phylum Pseudomonadota; class Alphaproteobacteria; order Rhodobacterales; family Rhodobacteraceae; genus Roseovarius. Next base: position 7,373 of record JBCAZO010000100.1, on the reverse strand, counting down.
CCCCATCTACGTGACGCTGGGGGCCGCGATCTTTCTGGGGGAAAAGCTTGCGCTGCGCCGGGTGCTGGCCATTCTTGTGGCCCTCATAGGCGCGCTGATTATCCTAAGACCCGGATTTCGCGAGGTCGGGCCGGGGCATCTGGCGATGATCTTCACCGCCATCGTTTTTGGCGCGTCCTATCTTTTGGCCAAGATGCTCTCAGAGCGGTGCAGTCCCGGGCTTGTGGTGGCGATGCTCTCAATCACTGTGACTATTGGCTTGGCACCTGTGGCGATTGCCAATTGGGTGACGCCGACATCCTATGAGCTGTTGGTGCTGTTTGGCGTGGCGGCGCTGGCCACAGGCGGACATTACACAATGACGCTTGCCTTCCGCGCCGCCCCTCTGGCCATCACGCAACCTGTGTCGTTTCTACAACTGGTCTGGGCTGTGGCACTGGGGCTTGTGGTCTTTGGCGAGCCGTTTGATCCCTGGGTTATTTTTGGCGGCATGGTGATCGTGGCCGCCGTCAGCTTTATCAGCTGGCGCGAAGCCATACTAAAGCGCCGTGCCATCACACCGACGGTGACACAGACAAAGGTGTAATTCGTAGGCTATCGCAGTTTATCGTGAAACAGGATCAGCAATTCATCGCGGCTGACCGAGGGTTGTGCGGTAAAGCCTGTATCACAAGCATCAGACGTGTGACTGGCACCATTTGCGGCAACAGCATCAAAGAGCGCCCTTGGCGCAGCAAGGCTCAGATTGAGAAGATGGATCATACGTAATCTCCATTTACTCCCATGCAGAGCCCCCGATCTGATGGTTGATGAAGCTACAAGGTCGCGAGAAGTGTGCTTGCAATCAAGTTGTAGATTGGGATCGCGAACTATACCAATGGTTTAAATATGAATAAAAACAGTATATTGTAATGGGTTTTCTTAAAGTGACGTAGCGTCCAATAGGGCGCTGGCGACGCTCGGCTTTTTTCATTGCGTGACCAATGCGCAGGATATTGTTCTATTGTTTCGAATTCACTTCAAGTTGCGGAATCCAAAAGTGAATCACTTTGTAAAGCGTTTCGAGAAAAGCTCGAGTCACAGATTTTCGCGAAATGCATTAAGTCTCTGAAAATAAAAAACCCCCGAGGACGGACCTCGGGGGTTCTGATTGCTGTGATCGTAACTTATGCGAAGGACCAGCGCTCGGCCCAGCGTTCACCGTCCATATCCCAGTTTGAGCCCATCGCCTCTGGCGTGGCCAGCTTGTTCGACGTGGCAAAGACGTAGTTTGCAAACATCGGGATGATGACGCCGCCCTGATTTGCCACGATGTCTTGCATTTCCCAATACATCTCCTGGCGTTTGGCCGGGTCAAGTTCAGCCCGGGCCTCGACCATGAGCGCTTCAAACCGGTCATGGCACCAGAAGCTGTCGTTCCAGTCCGCACCACAGCTATAGGCGGTGGCAAACATCTGATCCTGAACCGGACGGCCCGACCAGTATACAGCCGAGAACGGTTTCTTCATCCAGACATCGGACCAGTAGCCATCATTTGGCTCGCGCACGACTTTGAGGTCAATGCCCGCTGCCTTGGCCGAGTTCTGGAACAGAACGCCAGCATCTACGGCACCGGCAAAGGCGGCATCCGCTGCCGAGAGGCTGACCTCAAGGCTGTCGAGACCCGCCTCTTTGAGATAGAACTTGGCTTTGTCCGGATCGTAGGTCTTCTGCTCAAGCTCAGTGTTATAGTAGAGTTGACCCTGGCCAACAGGGACATCGTTGCCGACAGAGCCGTAGCCAAAGAGGATCTTCTCGACCATTTCTTCGCGGTTGATGGCGTATTTCAGAGCCTGACGCACGTTGTTGTCGTCAAATGGCGCCTGATTGGTAGACATCGCGAAGGTGTAGTGCTGTGTGCCTGCCACCGAGTGGATGTTGAGGTTCGCGTTGCGCTCCAACAGGCCAACCGTCTTGAGGTCAACCCGGTCCACGACGTCCACGTCACCTGATACAAGCGCCGTTGTCCGCGCGTTCTGATCCACAAGCGCCAGCATTTCGATGCTGTCAAAGAAGCCAACGGTGTCACGCCAATGGTTCGGGTTGCGTTCCATCGTGACACCCACACCGAAGTTTTTCTCCTTCAGGATGTAGCTGCCGCAACCGTCGCCCGACTCCCAGTCAATAGTGTCGTCCTTGGCTGGATGGATCGTCAGGTGATAATCCGACAGAATGAAGGGGAAGTCAGCGTTACCGCCCGACAATTCGACAACAACGTTACCGCCATCGACCTTCATGTTTTCAATCGGTGCGACCAGTGGGCCCGCCGCCGAAGTTGAGTCAGGGCCGCGATGGAAGTTCAGCGAGGCAACCACGTCTTCGGGTGTCAGTGGTTTGCCCGAGTGGAAGGTCACGCCTTCGCGGATCTTGAAGGTCCAGGTCTTGGCGTCTGCCGTGGCTTCCCAGCTTTCTGCCAGTTCCGGCTGCAGCGAGCCGTCCGGGGCCACTTCGGTCAGGCGACCGTGAATGGCGAAGGCCATGCCGATGGTGAAACCGTTTTCCCATGTGCCCGGGTTCAATGTGTCAGTGGTCTGGCCGTGGCCTTTGCCAACACGAAGGTGTCCGCCGCGCTTGGGGGCTGCATAAGCTGCACCTCCCAATGGCAGAGTTGCTGCCATGGCCGTTGCGGCGGTTGTCTTTAGAAATCCACGGCGGTCAAGCAAGCCGCCTTTGATGATCGACATATTCAGTTCTCCCTGTTTTTTGTCGTTATAGTCCTGATACGTATGTGTTGAGTTCTTGTTCGGTCTACTCCGTCACATTCCCCGTCCCGTCCAGCGCCCCTGTCCTCAAAGACTTTTTGAGGCTTTGTTCTCACGCCATGACGTCCGTTTTATCAACGCATGCATAGGTTAGACGCCCCATCCAATATGATGCAACGGCAAACTCAACGAAGTGGCCATCATCTTTCCGCGAGTGCCGCATTTCAAGCTTTTGCTGTCGCGGCTTCGAGAAAATCGGTTATTGGTTGACGAGTCAATTAAAAAACAATACCGCGAAATTATAAGTGCAGGGGGAGGATTGATGCCAAAGCTTGGGATGGAACCGATTCGACGCTCGGCCTTGGTCGAGGCAACGATCAGCGAAATTGGCGCACAAGGTTCGCTGGATGTCACCGTTAGCCAGATTGCCCGCCGGGCGGGCATGTCGAGCGCGCTGGCGCATCATTACTTTGGCTCCAAGGAACAGATTTTCGCTGCCGCCATGCGCCATATCCTGACGCTCTACGGCGCAGAGGTGCGCGGTGCGATGATCATGGCGAAAACCCCGCGTGATCGCATCGAGGCCATCATTCGCGCCAGTTTCGCACCTGCGCAGTTTCGCACCGAAATGGTCGCGGCCTGGCTCAATTTTTACGTTCAGGCGCAGAAATCAGACGAGGCGCGGCGGCTTTTGCATATCTATCAGCACCGGCTGCGCTCTAACCTGCATCATGCCTTTCGCCAGCTTGCCCCTAAGGATGCGCGGACGCTGACACGTGGTCTCGCGGCGATGATCGACGGTTTGTATATCCGCCAGGCGCTGCACAAGGCGCCGCTCTCGGGCGAAGAGGCCATCAAAGTGCTTTTGCATTACATCGACACATCCTTGCCATCGGAATTACGTGAATGACACAACCTAACATTCTGATTTTTATGGTGGACCAGCTCAACGGGACGCTCTTTCCCGATGGGCCTGCCGATTGGCTGCACGCCCCCAATCTCAAGGCCCTTGCAGCACGCTCTACCCGTTTTGCCAATGCCTACACCGCCAGCCCCCTTTGCGCGCCGGGCCGAGCCAGCTTTATGTCGGGTCTCTTGCCGTCCCGCAGCAGGGTTTATGATAACGCGGCCGAATTTGCCGCCGACATTCCCACCTATGCCCATCATCTGCGCCGGGCGGGCTATCAGACCTGTCTGAGTGGCAAAATGCACTTTGTCGGCCCGGATCAGCTGCACGGCTTTGAGGAGCGCCTGACCACCGACATTTACCCGGCTGATTTCGGCTGGACGCCGGATTACCGCAAGCCGGGTGAGCGCATCGATTGGTGGTATCACAACATTGGCTCCGTCACGGGCGCGGGTGTGGCCGAGATTTCCAACCAGATGGAATATGACGATGAGGTGGCCTACAACGCGACGCGCAAAGTCTATGATCTGGCGCGTGGTAAAGACGCGCGCCCCTGGTGCCTGACCGTCAGCTTCACGCATCCGCATGATCCCTATGTGGCGCGCAAGAAATACTGGGATTTATATAGCGATTGCCAGCACTTACTGCCTGATGTGCCAGCAATGGACTACGACGATCACGACCCGCATGCGCAGCGTATTTTTGATGCCAATGACTGGCGGAACTTCAATATCACAGAAGATGACATCACCCGCTCACGCCGGGCCTATTTCGCCAATATCTCTTATCTCGACGACAAGATCGGCGAGGTCATCGAGGCGCTTGAAACCACAAGGCAAGAGGCCGTGATCCTCTTTGTCTCCGATCACGGCGATATGCTTGGGGAACGGGGCCTATGGTTCAAGATGTGCTTTTACGAAGGCTCATCCCGCGTGCCGCTGATGATCTCAGCTCCAGGTATGACGCCGGGTCTGGTGACCGATCCGGTCAGCACGATTGATGTCTGCCCCACGCTGTGTGCGCTGGCCGGTGCGGATATGGACGAAATCGCGCCGTGGACTACGGGTGAAAGCCTGGTTTACTTGGGGCAGGGTGGGTCCCGGGACGCACCAGTGGCCATGGAATACGCCGCCGAGGCCTCTTACGCGCCGCTGGTTTCCTTGCGCTATGGTAAGTGGAAGTACAATCGCTGCGCGCTCGACCCGGATCAGCTCTTTGATCTGGAGGCCGATCCGCATGAGCTAATCAACCTTGCGGACAGGCCAGAGCATGCAGGCACTTTGGCTCAACTGCGCGCCAAATCCGAAGGCCGCTGGGATCTTGACGCATTTGACGCACAAGTCCGCGAAAGCCAGGCCCGCCGCTGGGTGGTTTATGAGGCGTTGCGCCAAGGCGGGTACTACCCGTGGGATTACCAGCCGCTGCAAAAGGCCTCGGAACGCTACATGCGTAACCACATGGACCTCAATATTGTCGAGGAAAGCCAACGCTTTCCGAGGGGCGAGTGATGTTGACCATCTATGGGCGCGCGACCTCTTCCAACGTGCAACTGGTCATGTGGGCGGTGGGTGAGCTTGGACTGCCATACGAGCGGCTGGATTACGGGCATGTGTATGGCGGGCTTGATACGCCCGAGTTTGGTGCGTTGAACCCACACCGCAAAGTTCCTGTTCTGAAAGATCGGGATCTGGTCGTCTGGGAGAGCGCGGCCATCCTGCGCTATCTCGCGACAACCTACGGCGATGGCAGTTCATTCTGGCCCTCAGAGCCCGCCGCGCGGGCACATGTCGATATGTGGGCCGAATGGGGCAAGAACGAGCTGTGCAATAACTTCACCGTGCCGATCTTCTGGTCTCGGGTGCGCACCCCGGCTGCAGATCGGGATGAGGACAAGCTCGCGTCGGCAATATCAAATTTTGACGCTTACATGTCGATTCTGGCAACACAACTGGGCGATCAGCCGTTTGTCTGCGGTCAGAACCTGACCACAGCAGATATCGCCATCGGGCATCTCCTGTTTCGGTGGTTCACAATGGACATTCCGCGCGCAGAGAATCCGCGCGTTGAGGCGTATTACCAAAGACTGACAGAGCGCCCCGCCTATCGCGAGCATGTCATGGTCTCATACGAGCCACTGAGAGTGGAGGGCGCGTGATGGAAGCAGACTATGTCATCGTCGGTGCGGGCAGTGCGGGTTGCGCCATGGCCTACCGCTTGTCGGAGGCAGGCCATTCGGTTCTTGTGATCGAGCATGGCGGCACGGATGCCGGACCTTTCATTCAGATGCCCGGCGCGCTCAGTTATCCAATGAACATGAGTATCTATGACTGGGGCTATCGCACAGAGCCGGAACCGCATTTGGGCAATCGGCGTCTGGCTGCACCGCGGGGCAAGGTCATAGGTGGGTCATCTTCGATCAATGGCATGGTCTATGTGCGCGGCCATGCGCGCGACTTTGATCACTGGCGCGATCAAGGTGCGGATGGCTGGGGTTTTGCCGATGTGCTGCCCTATTTCAAGCGCCAGGAAAACTGGACCGACGGGGGCCATGGCGGCGATCCCGATTGGCGTGGGCGTTCAGGACCACTGCACGTCACACGCGGCGAGATGGCCAACCCGCTGACGCGGGCCTTTATCGAGGCAGGTGGACAGGCGGGGTATCAAATCACGTCCGATTACAACGGCCAGCAGCAGGAGGGCTTTGGACCCTTCGAGATGACGGTGCATAAAGGCCAGCGCTGGTCTGCGGCGAATGCCTATCTCAAACCCGCGCTGAAGGGCGGCAAATGCGATGTCATACGGGGGCTGGCGGGTCGTGTGATCTTTGAGGATGGGCGTGCCACAGGCGTAGAGGTCACCCGCAAAGGTGCACGTGAGGTCATTCATGCCCACGCCGAAGTGATCCTCTCAGCTTCGGCCTTTAACACCCCGAAATTGCTTATGCTTTCCGGTATCGGCCCAGGTGCACATCTGGCCGAGCACGGCATAGACGTGGTCGCAGACCGCCCCGGCGTCGGGGCCAATCTGCAAGACCATCTGGAGGTCTACATTCAAATGGCCGCCAGCCAGCCGGTGAGCCTTTACAAATACTGGAACCTGCCGGGCAAGGCGTTGGTGGGTCTGACCTGGCTTCTGGGTAAAACCGGACCTGGTGCCTCAAACCAGTTCGAGTCCTGCGGGTTTATCCGCTCGGACAAGGGCGTGGATTATCCCGATCTGCAATTCCACTTCCTGCCCATCGCTGTGCGTTATGATGGACAGGCCGCCGCGGAAGGGCACGGGTTTCAGGCACATGTCGGTCCCATGCGATCCGAAAGCCGAGGGTCAATCACCCTGCGCTCAAACCGGCCAGAGGACGCGCCGGTCATCAAGTTCAACTACATGAGCAAGGAGAGCGACTGGCGCGATTTCCGCCGGGGCATTCGTCTCACGCGCGAGATCTTTGCCCAAGAGGCGTTCGCCCCTTTCGCCAAGCATGAAATTCAGCCCGGCGCAGCGTTGCAAACCGATGACGAGATCGACGGTTTCATCCGCGAACACGCCGAAAGCGCCTATCATCCCTGCGGCACCTGCCGGATCGGGCGTGCCGATGATCCGCAGGCTGTCGTGGACCCGAAAGGAAGGGTCATCGGGGTCGAGGGCCTACGAGTGGCCGACAGCTCGGTCTTTCCGCGCATCCCCAACGGCAATCTCAACGCGCCATCGATCATGGTGGGTGAAAAGAT
>JBCAZO010000099.1:0-7889 GCA_038532975.1 Pseudomonadota bacterium | reverse complement strand
TGAAACGCCGGGTGCTGATTGCTAAAGCGCTGTGTCATGAGCCACGGGTCCTGTTTCTCGATGAACCGACCGCGGGTGTGGATGTCGAACTGCGTCGGGACATGTGGCAGATCGTTGAGGAACTGCGTCAAGACGGAGTGACCATCATTCTGACGACACATTACATTGAGGAGGCCGAGGCGATTGCAGACCGGGTGGCGGTGATCAATGGCGGAGAAATCCTGTTGGTCGAGGAAAAAGCCGCGCTGATGAGACAGCTTGGGCGGAAGGTGCTGCGGATTGACCTGACCGAAGCGGTGGATGCCGTGCCAAAGGCGCTTGCAGATTATGACCTTGTGCTGAGTGGTGATGGCACGAGCCTGACCTACACCTACGACACACGGGCAGAGCGCACCGGAATCACGCGCCTGCTGCAGGATCTTGCGGGTGCCGGGCTTTCGCTGCGTGACATCCAGACGAAGGAGTCCAGTCTGGAAGAGATTTTCGTTGGTCTCGTGAAGGAGGGTGCGGCATGAACTTCCTCGCGATCGGAGCCATCTACAGATTTGAAATGGCGCGGTTTTTTCGAACACTTTTGCAGAGCTTTGTGTCGCCGGTTCTATCGACCTCGCTGTATTTCGTAGTTTTCGGGGCTGCGATTGGCTCTCGGATTCAAGAGGTGGAAGGTGTTAGCTATGGCGCGTTCATTGTGCCGGGGCTGATCATGCTGTCAGTCATGACACAAGCGATTTCGGCAGCCTCGTTTGGAATTTATTTCCCAAAATTCATTGGCACGATTTTCGAGTTGCTTTCCGCCCCGGTCACTTTCTTTGAAATCGTCATAGGCTATGTCGGGGCCGCCGCGACTAAGGCACTGTTCATCGGCACGGTGATCCTGGCGACCTCCGCGCTTTTTGTGGACCTGCAAATTCAGTATCCGCTGGCCATGGTGGCGTTTCTCTTGATGACATGCATCAGCTTTTCGCTCTTCGGCTTCATTGTAGGTATCTGGGCGCAGAATTTTGAACAGCTGCAACTTGTGCCACTTTTGATTGTCACGCCTTTGGTTTTTCTCGGCGGGTCGTTCTACTCAATTTCGATGCTGCCGCCCATCTGGCAAACGGTGACACTCTTTAATCCTGTTGTGTATCTCGTATCGGGCTTTCGCTGGTCGTTTTTCGGACAAGCAGATGTATCAATTGGTCTGAGCCTTTTTGCCATCGCGGCCTTTACCGCGATCTGCCTGTTTCTGGTGTGGCGCATCTTCAAAACGGGCTACCGCATCAGGAGCTAAGGCTGGAAAATAACGGGGGCGTATGGCGTGGCCAAAATGCCCGAGGACCAATCTTTTTAGGTCAGGTTGGTAAACCATACCAACACGCACCTTGTCGGCGCGGGTTCGACATTCTACATGCCACGGATGGAATTGCGTCTTCCCTTCTTGAACCGGAACCCCTTGGTTGCGGTGGTTCGCTTGAGCGGTGCCATCGGTGCCAGTGGGCGACTTCCGCTTAACGACGAGGCCATGGCGCCCATAATTGAAAAAGCGTTTCGAAAAGGCAAACCCTCTGCGGTGGCTTTGGTCATCAACTCGCCGGGTGGCTCACCAGTGCAATCGGCCCTCATCGCCGCCCGCATCCAGCGGCTCGCGGAGGAAAAGGAGATTCCGGTCCATGCTTTCGTTGAAGATGTTGCGGCGTCTGGCGGTTATTGGCTGGCCAGTGCCGCCGATGATATTTGGGTCGATGAAAACTCGATTGTTGGTTCTATTGGCGTGATTTCGGCCGGGTTCGGCGCACATGTGCTTCTCTCGCGCCAAGGGATTGAGCGACGTGTCTACACCGCTGGTAAATCCAAAAGCACACTGGATCCTTTTATGCCGGAAAAGAAAGAGGATGTGGCGCGGCTCAAGTCCCTGCTTGAGGACATGCATACCTCGTTTATTGCGCAGATTAAAAAACGCCGCGGTGACAGGTTAACCAGCGATGTGGACCTCTTTACCGGAGAGTTCTGGCTCGGCTCTCGCGGAGTTGAGCTTGGCCTTGCTGACGGGGTCGGGCATCTCGTGCCCAAGCTCAAACAACTCTACGGGGATAAGGTGCGGTTTTCCGTCTATGGTCGCAAGCGAGGCCTCTTCCAACGTTTTGGCATGGCCATGGCTGAAGACGCCTTTGCCGCCATCGAAGAACGCGCCGCCTATGCGCGATTTGGTCTCTGACGTGCTATCAAAGATCGCCATACTCTTTCTGGTGTTCATGGCCATTCTGGCGATGTTCGGGCGATTGCGCTTTCCGGGACGGAAAAAACTTCAATCCGCGAAATGCCCTAAATGCGGACGGTTTCGGATCGGAAAAGGCCCGTGTCCGTGTGGTAAGGACGGGCGCGCATGATGATGCCCTGGCTGCTCTCCGGCCTGGGCCTGCTGATCTTGCTTCTGGCCGGGGACGCGCTTGTTAAGGGTGCGGTGAACCTGAGCCTGCGCCTGGGTGTACCTGCGCTTATCGTCAGTTTGACAATAGTTGCCTTCGGCACTTCGGCCCCTGAGCTTCTGATTTCCATCAATGCCGTGCTGGAAGGCAAACCTGGCCTCGCACTCGGCAATGTCGTGGGGTCAAACACTGCTAACATCCTTCTTGTCATGGGTGTTCCGGCGATGCTGGCAGTGCTTTACACCTCGCATTGCAACACGCGTAAAACATATATTTTCATGATTGCCTCGACTCTGGTTTTCATCGCTCTGGCGTTTCGAGGCGTGTTCGATGTTTTTGCCGGATGTATTTTGCTGGCAATATTGGCTTATGTTTTGTTTGACGCTTTTCGCGATGCGCATCGTCATCGCAAATCCTGCAGCGTACCCGGCGCAGAGTGCGAGGCGGAAGAGGAAGAGCTCGAAGGCGCGGATCCGAATATGCCCTGGTGGCAGATTATCGTCTTTCTCATCCTTGGGCTTGTTGGCTTACCTCTGGGTGCCGATCTTTTGGTTACAAATGCGTCGATCATCGCCAAAACCTTTGGGGTCAGTGATGCTGTTATCGGCTTGACCCTTGTGGCGCTAGGCACATCCTTACCGGAATTGGCGACCACTGGCATGGCCGCCCGGCGGGGGCAGGCGGATGTAGCGTTGGGTAATGTCATTGGGTCGAACATGTTCAACCTTTTGGCCATCATCGGAATCACAACCCTTGTAGGGCCTATTCCGGTTGATCCTGAGTTCCTTCAGTTTGATCTGTGGGTAATGCTTGGCGCGTCACTTCTCATAATTCCGTTCGTCTTTTTAAAACGTGACATTACGCGACTCTGGGGCGTTGGTTTGACAGCGCTGTATCTGGTCTACATCTTTGTTGTCTTGACCTGAGGGGAGCAGTCTTGTGGCGCAGAATTCACAAAAACGCGCGCTTGTAACCGGCGCTGGCAAACGGGTTGGCCGGGAAATGGCACTATATCTGGGGCGTCGTGGTTTCGATGTGGCTGTTCACTATGCCACGTCTTCCGCTGGGGCTGATGAGGTGGCCGAAAAAATCTGTTCAATGGGGCAAACAGCCGTCACGCTTCAAGCAGATCTGCTTGACGAAAATGCCGTGCAGCCGCTGGTCCCGAGTGCCGCAGAAGCGCTGGGCGGGCCACTGACTTTGTTGGTGAACAACGCTTCGATCTTTGAGCAGGACACGTATGAGACGGCAACGCGAAAGACGTGGGACATGCACATCGAATCCAATCTGCGCGCGCCCTTTGTTCTGACACAGGCGCTGGCTGCGCAAGTCCCGGATCCGGTGATTGATGATATGAATGAGCCAGTGGCACAGGGCCTTGTGGTCAACATGATCGATCAGCGCGTGCGCAAGCTGACGCCGGACTTTGTCAGCTACACGATTGCCAAAATGGGTCTTTGGGCGATGACCAGAACAGCAGCACAAGCTCTGGCTCCACGTGTGCGGGTGAATGGCATAGGCCCTGGGCCAACACTTCAAAGTACTGAGCAGACGGCAGAGCAGTTCGCCAAACAGCGCGCGCGCACGGTTTTGCGCCGAGGTGCGAGCCCGGCTGATATTACGGCAGCCTTGGGCTATTTTATCGACGCTCCGGCAATCACAGGACAGCTGCTTTGCGTCGATGGTGGACAGCATCTTGCCTGGCAAACTCCCGATGTGGTGGGTGTCGATCTTTGATGTGCAGCGCCAAGTTGTTCACGGTTCACGGATTTGATACGCAAACTTCATAAAAGTGTTAATGTTTTCAGTGTTTTGCGGAAAAGCAAAGTTTTTTAGCTTTAGAATCAATGCGCTAAATAAGCGCCTAATTTTTAGGCAAAACAATGAAAGCGCCTGAAAACAACAGAAAATCCGCTCTGTCCAAAAGTTATCAGCAAACTTATCCACATCTTTCGTGGACATGTTTTCTATTGCCCCGACTGCGATAAGATTGCAGCGCAGCAACAGAATCATAAATCAGGCATATGTCCAGTCAAACACCGCACTCAGAGGCCACTGATACACCAGTTCCAACCGGACACGAGGTAATCCAAAGCTATCTGAAGACCCTCGATGGTTCGCCAGGTGTGTATCGTATGTTGGGTGCGCAGTCGCAGGTGCTTTATGTGGGCAAAGCGCGCAATCTCAGAGCGCGTGTTTCAAGCTACTCGCGGCCAACAGGGCACACGCCGCGCATTGCACGCATGATTTCAGAAACCGCTTCGATGATGTTTCTGACAACGGCTACGGAAACCGAAGCGCTTTTGCTTGAGCAAAATCTGATCAAGCAGCTCAAACCGCGCTACAACGTGCTTTTGCGCGATGACAAGAGCTTTCCGAACATCCTCGTCACTGGGCATGACTTCCCGATGATCAAGAAACACCGTGGCGCGAAGAAAGAGAAAGGTCGCTACTATGGCCCTTTTGCCAGTGCGGGCGCCGTGAACCGTACCTTGGGACAGTTGCAGCGCGTGTTTCAGTTGCGCAATTGCACTGACACGCAATTTGAAACGCGTACGCGGCCCTGCCTGCAGTATCAGATCAAACGCTGCACCGCACCATGTGTCGGTTTGATTTCAAAGCAGGACTATGCCGCGCAAGTGGCGGATGCGCAGCGCTACCTGTCGGGCAAGTCCACTGAGATTCAGGAAAAGCTTGGTGCCCAGATGCAGGAAGCTTCCGAAGCGATGGAGTTTGAGCGTGCTGCTGCTCTCCGGGACCGTATCAAAGCCCTTACCCAAGTCCAAACTGCGCAAGGCATCAACCCGCGCACTGTGGCCGAGGCCGATCTGATTGCGTTGCACATGGAGAAAGGACAGGCCTGCGTACAAGTATTTTTCATCCGGGCGGGGCAAAATTGGGGGAATAAAGACTTTTATCCCCGCGTGGGCACGGATGTGGCTGAGGCTGAGGTGCTAGAAGCCTTTCTGGGCCAGTTTTACGACACCAAGGATCCGGCGAAACACTTGATTCTGAGCCATGAAATTGAAAACGCGGATCTGATGGTGGACGCGCTGTCAGGAAAGCTGGGCCGTAAGGTGGATATTCTTGTGCCGCAACGAGGCGAGAAGGCTGAGCTTATTGAGGCAGGTTTGCGCAATGCGCGCGAAAGTCTGGCGCGCAAGATGTCGGAGTCCGCTACGCAGGCCAAGCTGCTGAAGGGTTTGGCGGAGGCGTTTGATCTGCCTGCCCCGCCTGCAAGGATCGAGGTGTATGATAACTCACACATCCAAGGGGCTTTTGCCGTCGGAGCCATGATTGTTGCCGGACCAGAAGGATTTATGAAAAATCAGTACCGCAAATTCAATATTAAGGGTGAAGACCTGACCCCAGGCGATGATTTTGGCATGATGAAAGAGGTTTTGAAGCGCAGGTTGAAGCGGTTGCAAAAAGAAGACCCGGACTGTGAGAAAGGGTTGTGGCCTGAGCTGCTTTTGATTGACGGGGGTGCCGGGCAGGTGAGCGCAGTGGCTCAGATCATGCGTGAGATGGGTGTGGATAACCTGCCAATGGTGGGCGTGGCCAAAGGTGTGGATCGCGATCATGGCAAAGAGGAATTTCACCGGGTAGGCAAAACACCTATGGCGCTGCGCCACAATGACCCGGTCCTCTATTTTATCCAGCGCCTGCGCGATGAAGCGCACAGGTTTGCGATTGGCACACACCGGGCCAAGCGCGCAAAGGCGGTTGGGGCATCACCGCTGGATGAGATCACCGGTGTGGGCGCCGCCCGCAAACGTGCACTTCTGGCACATTTCGGCTCGGCAAAGGCGGTAAGCCGTGCAGCTCTGGCAGATCTCAAGGCAGTTGAGGGTGTGTCAGAGGCGCTGGCGCAAAAGGTCTATGATCATTTTCATGAGAAAGGGTAAGAGCCTTTGCCCCCGCGCTCTCCAGAGTATTTCCAGAACGATGAAAGCCGCAACAACGGGGCTTTCCCCATCTGGCGCTTGGGTCTACTAAGTTCCTTATGACGTGGAACATTCCAAATGTGCTGACTCTGCTGCGCCTGTTGGCAGCACCAATGGTGGCGGTGATGTTTTTGTACTTTAACCGCCCTTGGGCTGACTGGTTTGCGCTCATTTTGTTCATCAGCGCGGCTGTGACCGATTGGTTTGATGGCTATCTGGCGCGCCTTTGGAAACAGACGACGAAGCTGGGCACGATGCTTGATCCCATCGCGGACAAGGCAATGGTCGTGATCGCGTTGGCCGTGATCTTGGGATACTCATCCATGTCGCCCTGGCTGGTACTTCCGGCCACGGTCATTCTGTTTCGTGAGGTGTTTGTTTCGGGCCTGCGCGAATATCTCGGTGACACGGCGGGGACGCTGAAGGTCACAAAACTGGCTAAATGGAAGACGACCTTCCAGATGATCGCAATTGCCGTGCTGTTTGCTCAGGGCGTATTTGAGCACTACTTTGGCATGTCCTCGCTTGGTATGAATGAGCAGATCGTGCTTGATATCCTTGAGGGGCGCGAGGAAGATCTCTTTGGTCTGCGCTGGAAGTTTCAGGGGATGATCATATCTGGACATGCAGGATTGTGGCTCCTGTGGCTGGCTGCAGCCATGACGCTGATTTCCGGTATCGACTATTTTCGTAAGTCGGTGCCGTATCTGAAGGATTGAGCGATGGACGTGCTTTACTTTGCTTGGGTGCGCGAAAGGATCGGCCAACCCAAGGACATCGTTGACACAAGTGCTGCGACGGTGCGTGATCTGGTGGAAGAGTTGCGTGCGCGTGAGCCACGCTATGAAGCTGCTTTTGCCGATCTTGATGCGCTGCGCGTAGCTGTTGATCAGGAGCTTGCTGACTTTGATACGTCGTTGTCGGGCGTCCGTGAGATTGCATTCTTTCCACCGATGACCGGGGGTTGAGGCAAATGGACGTACGCGTTCAGGACGTGGAGTTTGATCTGGGCGCAGAGCTGAATAGTTTTGCCGCACGGCAGACCGGCATGGGAGCTGTTGTCAGCTTTACCGGCATTGTGCGCGACATCGACGACGGTCTCGATGTGATGCAGATCGAGCATTATCCGGGCATGACCGAAAAGGCGCTGGGTAAGATCGCCGAAGAGGCCAAGACGCGCTGGTCGTTGGGCGATGTTCTGGTGATCCACAGACATGGCGCGCTTAGGGCGGATGACCTGATCATGATGGTGGCCACCTCGGCGCCGCATCGGGTGGATGCGTTTTCTGCGGCGGAATTTCTGATGGACTATCTGAAGTCTCGCGCGCCGTTCTGGAAGAAAGAAGTAACTAAATCGGGCGAAGACTGGGTGGCGGCTAAGGAAGAAGATGAAGATGCGCTGACGCGTTGGGATTGACGCAAGGTTCGTGTTGACCCGTGCGCGGCCCGGCGTCAGACCAAATCCATATCCAGACCAAGGGACCCGCCGAGATGAGTGCAGTTGTCGCAGACTATGTCGAAAAATTGGACCCCA
>JBCAZO010000098.1:0-7959 GCA_038532975.1 Pseudomonadota bacterium | reverse complement strand
CTAAAAGAGGAAATTGAGAGGCTTTCGTCCAAAACCTCGAAAAATTACTTTCAGATATTGAACATTAGCCCTGGGGTTCACTCCCAGGGTGGCTGCAAAACTGTCATCTGATCCGACGTTGGTCGTCCTTTGTCGATCTCAGTAAGCATCCAATGCCGAAACGCTTGTATCTGCGGTTTGTCTTCAGACCCTTTACGGCACAGGAACCGAAAACGCGCTCCGGTGCTCAAAGCGATCTTATAAGGTGCCACCAAGCGACCATCCATCAAATCTTTGATCACTAATGCGCGTCGCCCAAGTGTCACACCAACCCCGGCAAGCGCCGCATCGACCGCATGGTCGGTCTGCGAAAACCGCGGCCCGTGCGCCTCTATCGGGTGCACGCCAACACTGCGAAACCAATTTTCCCATGTCGGCGAAGGATCAAGAAAATCGATACTCTGATCCACGATCAGAACCGCATCTCTCAAACTTTCTGGCGTGGGAAACTGTGTCGCGAGTGTCGGCGTCATCACCGGCGTCACCCATTCTTCGGCCAATGGCAGCGACCAAACATCGGTATCCGGCCCATAGCCAAATCGAATAGCCACATCCACCTGGTCCCGATCAAAATCCATGGCCTTGAGCGAGGCGGCGAACCGCAACTCTATCTCAGGATGCGCCTGCGCAAACTCAAAGAGCCTTGGGGCAAGCCATTTTGAGGTAAACCCCGGCCCCGCCGTCACCGTCAGGCTGGACACATCCTGCAAACGCCGCGTCGCCGTCCAAGCCGCCACAAGCGATGTAAATCCATCCCGGCACCCCGGCGCCAGCGTTTCGCCTGCTTCAGTGAGCGCGACAGCCCGATTAAGCCGCCGAAACAAAGGCGCGCCCAGATGCCGTTCCAGTGACTTGATTTGGAACGACAGCGCCGCGGGCGTCACGCTTAATTCGTCTGCCGCTTTCTGAAAAGACATGTGTCGCGCGGCAGCATCAAAGGCGCGCAACGCAGTCAAGGGAGGCAATCGATCACTCATATCAGTTAAATAATACTTAACTGAAGCAATGAAAAGTCTCGTTTGCAAGCTTCATATCAAAGGCGCATATTCGTATCAGATAAGTTAAACAGAAGGATCACCCGCCATGATCGAGATCACATCAAACGCCCGCCTTCGTGACGCCTACCGTGCTGCGCATCACGAACGTAGCCAGGTTATCAGCAGTTTCTTTGCCCGCCTGATGCACAAATCACCTTCCGCCTGATCGTTGCAAGTCAGCGGAAATGCAAAGGGCCGGTCGCAATGACCGGCCCTTTCATTTTTTGAGACTGCAGTCTTAGACGAAGAACTGCGCACCATTGGCTGAAATAGTCGACCCGTTGATGAAGCCGGAATCCTCAGATGCCAGAAAGCTCACGCAGCGCGCGATTTCCTCAGGCGTGCCGAGACGGCCAGCTGGAATACCTGCAATGATCTTTTCGCGAATGCTTTCATCAATCGCCATCACCATCTCTGTCGCGATGTAACCAGGGCAAATTGCGTTGGCGGTGATGCCCGCGCGCGCACCTTCTTGCGCCAGCGACTTCACAATGCCCAGATCGCCTGCTTTGGTCGCGGCATAGTTAACCTGGCCGAATTGACCCTTTTGACCATTGATCGAGCTGATAACAATCACGCGGCCAAACTTGCGTTCCCGCATGCCAGGCCAAACAGGATGAACAGTGTTGAAAACACCTGTGAGGTTGGTGTCGATAACCTCTTTCCATTGTTCTGGCGTCATACGATGGAACGGCGCGTCGCGGGTGATGCCCGCATTGGCCACCACAGTGTCAATTGGGCCAAGATCGGCCTCGACCTGCGCGATTCCGGCCTGGCTGGCCTCGTAATCGGCTACGTTCCATTTATAGGTCTTGATGCCGGTTTCGGCTGTAAAAGCTGCGGCCTTTTCATCGTTGCCTGCATATGTGGCGGCGACGTTATAGCCCTCCGACTTCAGTTGCTTTGAAATGGCTTCGCCAATACCACGGCTGCCACCTGTGACGAGTGCTGTTCGGGACATGTTTCTTCCTCCGAAATTATGTGGTCCGGGCCGAGCTATCTCGACCCGGATGAAATGTTATTGATATGGATCAGGGGCGCTCAACGCAGAGCGCCACGCCCATGCCACCGCCGATGCACAGCGTGGCCAGACCTTTTTTGGCGTCACGACGCTTCATCTCAAAGAGAAGCGTGTTCAGAACACGACAACCGGAAGCCCCAATCGGGTGACCGATGGCAATCGCGCCGCCGTTGACGTTTACAATCGACGGGTCCCAACCCATGTCCTTGTTCACAGCACAGGCTTGCGCGGCAAAGGCCTCGTTGGCTTCGACCAGATCAAGATCATCGACGCTCCAGCCTGCTTTATCCAAGGCTTTGCGGCTCGCGTGGATTGGACCCACGCCCATGATCGACGGGTCAAGACCCGCTGTGGCATAGGATGCGATCCGTGCCAAAGGCTCAATGCCGCGTTTCTCGGCATTGTCCGCGCTCATCAACAGAACCGCGGCCGCGCCGTCATTTAGGCCCGACGCATTTGCCGCTGTTACAGAACCATCCTTTGTAAAGGCAGGGCGCATTTTGGCCATAGCCTCAAGGTTCGCGCCATGACGGATATACTCATCGCTATCCACCACGATGTCACCCTTGCGGGTCTTCACGGTGAAAGGCACTATTTCATCCGCAAACTTGCCCGCCTTCTGAGCAGCTTCCGCTTTGTTCTGCGAAGCAACGGCGAACTCATCCTGCATATCGCGGGTGATCTGCCACTGGTCGGCGACGTTCTCGGCTGTTTGCCCCATGTGATAGCCGTTGAAAGCATCCCATAGACCATCGCGGATCATTGTGTCGATGTACTTCATATCGCCCATTTTGTGACCCGCGCGCAGAGCGGCGGCATGAGGGCTGAGGGTCATGTTCTCTTGACCACCGGCAGCGACGACATCCGCGTCACCCAACTGAATGTGCTGCGCGCCAAGCGCTACGGCCCGAAGACCCGAGCCACAAACCTGGTTGAGCCCCCAAGCGGATGATTCCACTGGCAAGCCTGCATTCACGTGCGCCTGACGCGCGGGGTTTTGACCCTGTGCCGCAGTCAGAACCTGACCAAGAATAGTTTCAGAAACATCCGACTTTTCAACACCAGCACGCTCAACGACAGCTTCCAGAACGGCAGCCCCCAGATCATGAGCAGGAGTGTTGGCAAAGGAGCCGGAAAAAGAACCCACGGCGGTCCGAGCCGCGGATGCGATGACGACATTTGTCATGTTGTCCTCCACGAATTTAGGTTTCACATTTCGAGGAAGACCTTGCAGCAACAAACGGTAGCGTACCGGATTCCCCGCCTCTCGAAAGGTGGTTTACCGCAGGCGCCGCAATGCGGCAATGTACGTAGTGTCACATGTTACGCCGAGGCGGCGCGCCTTTGCCGAGCCTCTTCCCAAGGCGCGTGAATGGTTGGCGCTCCAAAGTAGTATCCCTGCAAACAATCCACGCCTATGTGACTCAGGTAGACTGCATCGCGCGGATTCTCAACGTTTTCGGCAACGGTAACCAGATCAAACTGCTCCGCAATCGACAAAAGCGCGCGTGTCAGCACCTGATTATCCGGATCATCCGCAATACCACGAATAAACTGGCCATCGATTTTCAGGATGTCGAAATAGAAGTCCCTCAGATAACGGAACGACGTAAAACCCGCACCAAAATCATCTAGCGCAAAACTGATGCCCTTGCGCTGCAGTTCGGACATGAAGCTGACCACAAGCTCGGGGATCAGCATGGCCGAGCTTTCGGTGATTTCCAGGATAAGCCGCTCTGCAATCGTCGGGTCCTTTGCTATGCCGCGTTTCAGTGACCGCATCCAGCGCGGATAACCGATGGATCGCGCTGACATGTTGATTGCCAGTCGAAGATTGGGAAACCTCCTGAGACAGGCCAGGCCTTTTTCCAAGGCCAGACAATCAATGATCCGTCCAGTTTCTGTCGCCTCAATTGACCCTATGAATTCCCGCGCGGGAATGATCCGTCCAGTGGGATCCAGAACCCGGATCAAGCCTTCATAAAAGGCCGGTCGCGCCTGATCTCCGGCCGGGACGATTGCCTGGTAGGCCAGCGCCACCTGCTTGTGCCGCACAGCCTCATCCACCATGCGAATGACCGATTTATCCCGCGATGAAATCGCATAGGCCATCGGGCTATGCTGCCCAGCCGGAATATTTGCCCAAATGTTGTTACCCATACCAGTCTCCGCAACGACGACCCCAAGTCCACTCCGACATACATTGCGCAATGACGGCTAAGGAATTGTTAAATGCATAATTTGAGTCATAGTGCGCACATCAAAGAGAGATCGGAGACATCATGTCAGATCGCTGCGGCTGGGTGGGCACGGACGCCATCTATGAGAACTATCACGACGAAGAATGGGGGGTCCCCGAATATGACAGCCGCGCGCTTTGGGAAAAACTCATTCTTGATGGCTTCCAGGCCGGGCTGAGCTGGATCACCATCCTGAAGAAACGCGACAACTTTCGCATTGCATTTCAAGAGTTTGATCCAAATGTCTTGGCAAATTGGGGTGAAAATGATGTCACCCGCCTGCTGCAGGATGCAGGCATTATCCGTCACCGCGGCAAGATCGAAGCCACTCTCTCAAACGCCTGCGTGTGGCAAGACATCGAGGCCGAAATGGGCTTTGACACTTACCTTTGGAACTACATGGGTGGCACGCCTTTGCAGAACCAATGGCGCACACTTGACGAGGTGCCTACAGAAACAGAAATTTCCCGCGCAATTTCGAAAGATTTGAAGAAACGCGGCTTCAAATTCTGCGGCCCTACCATTGTCTACGCTTTCATGCAGGCCGTGGGCATGGTGAACGATCATCTCGTGACCTGCCCATGTCACGAGAAAGTCAAAGCGCTAGGTTGAGCAGCGTTGCGACTTAGAAGCGCTTTTCTCAGCTTGACGAAACCGGCGGGAGTATCTGCATGAAAAAGATCGCACTGATCCTCACCGGATTGATTGCTCTGCTTCACTACTACATCGCGTGGTTTGAAATCTTCGCCTGGACAAGCAAAGGTCCGAAAGTCTTCTCGGACTTTCCAATAGAACTCTTTGAGCAAACCATCCCAATGGCGGCGAACCAGGGCATCTACAATGCATTTCTCGCTGTCGGATTGACCTGGGCGCTCATCATAAAAGACGGAAGATGGCAAAAGAATGTGGCGACATGTTTTCTGATGTTCGTCGCCGCTGCCGGTATCTTTGGTGCGCTGACAGTCACCACAAAGATCCTGTTTATTCAGGCCATTCCCGCGCTTGTGGCATTGCTACTGCTTTGGATATCAGGGGCGTCGTCTAAACAAAGCTAACGCCTTACAAGTCTTGCGAACCGGAACAAGGAACCCTTTGGATTCCGCCCGACTCTCCTATATACGGCGTCATCTGATCCAAAACACGCAAACCCATGACCGACACCGCTCCCATAACTCAGGATGTTCTGACCATCCCCCGCAAGCTGCCCGAGGGGCCGATCAACCTAGTGGGTCTGACGCGGGACAAACTGCGCGAGACCTTGATCGCACATGGCACGCCTGAAAAACAGGCCAAGATGCGCGTTAACCAGATCTGGCAATGGATTTACCAATGGGGCGTGCGTGATTTTCACGCCATGACCAACTTGTCCAAAGCATATCGCGCGGAGTTGGCAGAGGCGTTTGTCATCGAGGTGCCCGAGGTTATCGACAAACAGGTCAGTGCCGATGGCACGCGCAAGTATCTGGTCCGCATCGCAGGGGGCCACGAGGTGGAAACCGTCTATATCCCCGAGGAAGACCGCGGCACGCTTTGCATCTCGTCCCAAGTGGGTTGCACCCTGACCTGCTCCTTTTGCCATACCGGTACGCAGAAACTCGTCCGCAACCTCACCGCAGGTGAAATCATCGGACAGGTCATGCTGGCCCGCGACGACCTGGGCGAATGGCCCAAACCCGGCGTCGGTTCGGGCACAGATGGTCCACGCCTGCTAAGTAACATCGTCCTCATGGGCATGGGCGAACCGCTCTATAATTTCGACAACGTCCGCGATGCCATGAAGATCGCCATGGATGGTGAAGGCATTGCCCTGTCGCGCCGTCGCATCACGCTATCGACCTCCGGCATGGTCCCAGAGATTCACAAAACGGCTGAGGAAATTGGCTGTATGCTGGCCGTCAGCTTCCACGCCACGACCGATGAGGTGCGCGACAAGCTTGTGCCGATTAATCGCAAGTGGAACATCGAGGCGCTTTTGGATGCCTTGCGCGAATACCCCAAGGCGTCGAATTCCGAGCGGATCACCTTCGAATACGTAATGCTCAAGGACGTCAACGACAGCGACGAAGATGCCCGCCGCCTGGTGCAACTGATCAAAGGCATTCCTGCCAAGATCAACCTGATCCCGTTCAACGAATGGCCCGGTGCACCGCATGCGCGTAGCGACTGGACCCGCATCGAACGCTTCGCCGACATCATTTACAAAGCCGGATATGCCAGCCCCATCCGAACCCCGCGCGGAGAAGACATCATGGCCGCCTGCGGCCAGCTCAAATCTGCGACTGAACGCGAACGTAAGTCGCGCAAAGAAATTGAGGCCGAAGCAGGCCTCTGAACCGAGGGATCAGCACCTGCTTTTGGCTTGGAGCAAAAAGACGTCTATTTTGACGAAGCGCTGTTTCACTGGGTCTCATCGAGACTGATCGACTGTTTCACGCACAAACGCCTCCCATTGTGTCACGAACTCCTGCGCCAAAACCGAAGGCGGCCTTTGCTGCGGCGTCACGATGGAATAGCCGAATGCCACCGCCGGTTTGAAATCGGCGAAGTGGATCGTGCCCTTATCACCGTGCATCTGCCTGTAGCTTTCCGCGCTCATGACATCTACGACAGCACAGATCTGACCAGCCTCGATAAAATGAAAGAGCGGCATAAAAAACTGCGCCTGAACCCGCACGTTGAACCGTGAACCAGCCTGAACAAAAGCCTTTTGCGTATCCTCATAAACCCGGTGTCCATCGTGCAAGGTACCCATTGGTTCATTGTCGAGATCTTCGGCATTGATACGATCCTGCCCGGCCAGTCTGTGATCACGTCTAAGGGCCACAACGCAGTTGCGTTGAATATGCACAGACTCAAACAAATCTCGGCGGGCCTCATCCACTTTGATGTCACAAAACCCAACGTCAAAACTTTGTGCCGCAATCATGCTGAGGATCTGAGGCGAACTGCGTGTGGCCAAAGTAACCTGTACATTGGTCTTTTGGGCGACAAATTCGCTGACGAACTCTGGCAAAAGATAGGCCGACGTGCCGGGCATTGCTGCGATCTTGATCGTCCCTCGCGCCCGGTTTCGAAGCTCAGCCAAATTCGAGCTTGTCATTTCCAGCCTGTCGAGGATCTCGGTAGCTTCTGACAACAGGTAATGCGCCTCAGGCACAGGCAACAGCCGCCGCCCCTCACGATGAAACAAAGTCACGCCCAAGCTCGCTTCCAAAGCTTTGAGCGATGCGCTGACCGCGGGCTGCGTGCGATGTAAATTCCGTGCCGCCGCGCTGACCGAGCCGGTTTTCATCACTTCACGAAAAACAGAGAGCTGCTGCAAATTCATATATTCAGCATATAAATAAAATCTATAAAAACCATAATATTTGAAATTTGATTTTATCTTTCGACTCACCCCAAGATGAACGCGTCAAAAACAACCGCCTAGCTGACACATCCCATGTCGGACCAGGCTTCATCGGGGAGACTTCATAATGGGACTTTATGCAAAACTCACGGGGGCTGCTGTTGCTACGCTGATGACCGCAGGTCTGGCTGCGGCGCAGGACCCCACCTTTTTCAGAATTGGCACAGGCAGTGCCGCCGATTGGGAAATATGTCCCGCCCGCACTGCCTGTGC
>JBCAZO010000097.1:0-7997 GCA_038532975.1 Pseudomonadota bacterium | reverse complement strand
TGTCGGTGCCGGAACGCGATAGCTACTCGACATCGCCAAACCCAGTGCGCGACCACGCGGAATGATCGTCGCCTTGTAGATCGGATCGTGCTGCGGCACGTACCAACCGACCAGCGCGTGACCGGCTTCGTGGTATGCGGTCTTTTCCTTCTCTTCCAACGTCATGACCATCGAGCGCCGTTCGGCACCCATCATGACCTTGTCCTTGGCGAATTCGAAATCGTCCATGGTCACCAGCCGCTTTTCGGCACGGGCGGCAGCCAGGGCGGCTTCATTCACCAGGTTGGCCAGATCGGCACCGGAAAAACCCGGTGACCCACGTGCAATGATGCGCAGGTCAACGTCAGGGCCAAGCGGTGTTTTGCGCGCATGTACGGCAAGAATTTTCTCACGGCCTTTGATGTCCGGGTTCGGCACTGTGACCTGACGGTCGAATCGTCCCGGACGCAGCAACGCGGGATCAAGAACGTCTTTACGGTTGGTCGCCGCGATGATGATCACGCCCTCATTGGCCTCAAAACCGTCCATCTCGACCAGAAGCTGGTTGAGGGTTTGTTCGCGCTCGTCATTGCCGCCGCCATATCCGGCACCCCGGTGACGGCCCACCGCGTCAATCTCATCGATGAAAACAATGCAAGGTGCGTTTTTCTTGGCCTGCTCAAACATGTCACGGACACGGGATGCGCCGACACCGACGAACATCTCGACAAAATCCGATCCGGAAATCGTGAAGAATGGCACACCCGCTTCACCGGCAATTGCCCGCGCAAGCAGCGTTTTACCAGTGCCCGGAGGCCCCACCAAAAGCGCACCTTTGGGAATTTTTCCGCCGAGCCGAGAAAATTTCTGCGGGTTGCGCAGGAATTCGACGATCTCTTCAAGCTCTTCTTTAGCCTCATCAATCCCCGCCACATCATCAAATGTGACCCGGCCATGTTTCTCGGTCAGAAGCTTGGCACGAGACTTGCCAAAGCCCATCGCACCACCTTTGCCGCCGCCTTGCATCCGGTTCATGAAGTAAATCCAGACACCGATCAAAAGGATGAACGGCAACAGCGTGATGATAAAGCTCTGGAAGCCGGATTGTTCCTGTGATTCCGCGGCTACTGGAATGCCCGCATCAATCAAAAGCTTTGTAATTTCAGCATCTTCCGGCTTGACCGTGACATAGTCATTGCCATCATTTCCCCGAAAGCGAACATTCTCGCCATCGAGCGTGACCTGAGCTACCTCACCGCCATCAACCGCCTGTACGAATTCCGAATATGGGATTGCCCGGCTTTGCAGAGTGTTGCCCGAGCCACTGAACAGATTGAACAGTGCCAGGATCAACAAAAACAGCACCAGCCAGAAGGCGAGATTGCGCGCGTTGCCCAAGGGGTTTCTCCTTACATCATAACCGGTCCACAGGTATCACAGCCCGGTGGTGCAATAAATAGACATCCTTGCTAGATGTTCAATGCGCCAAAAGCGCGGCAAAGAAGTGGTCTTGATCGCGCAAAAGGCTGGCGGACCAGCCATTTCCCAGACCAGCCAGAGGGGCCGCGACCAAATGCCCATCGCGCCACACCGCTGGACTGGCCTTGAGTGACGTTGCCGGCAGGCCTGTCTGGCGCCAGTCCGGGCATTCCGTCATGCCTGCTTCGCCCAGCATGGCAATCTCTGCTCCCGCAGGCCAGGGACCATCAAGTTTCCAACGCCCATCCCATGTTTCTCCAGCAGGGGATCGAAGTCCTTCGACGGCTTGTGCCTCTCGTGTGAACCGCAAGGTGTCGTCGTTCACAGTCATTTCGCATCCATGAAGCGTCATACCTGTACCGCCGCGAATGGCCTCAAGCATGAAATCCATTGACCGTCCACGCGGCGCGTATTCCGCTCCGCTGATCCAATTCAAAATCTTCTGCACCAAACGGCGTGAGATATCACGCTGCAAAGTCCGGAATTGTTTGCGCGGGAAAAGAAGGTCGCCACGATCAATTTGCACGTGTTCGCGTGCCGTCAGGAACACATACCAGTAAAGCGTGCCCCGCACATCCGCCATGTGTTGTGCTACATTGGACAAAGTCCTCGGCGAAACGCCTAGGTGCGCCAGGGCGTCAATGGCTTGTCGCGCACGTGTGCGTTCATAGTGCTCGTCAGTATTCGTAGGATCGTCAATCCAAGTCTGACCAACGGCATTGAGATAGGCACGCAACTCGGCACGCTCAACACCAAGCAAAGGGCGGCAAAACTCGGTCAATCCATGTCGCCAGGTTTTTGACATGGCGGCCAGCCCATCAACGCCTGCCTCACGCGACAGGCGCATCAAAAATGTTTCGGCCTGGTCATTTTGCGTGTGCGCAACCGCTACTTTGGAAATGCCGCGCTCTTCGGCCCAGTCCGCCATAAGATCGTAGCGCGCCCGCCGCGCAGCGTCGGTAAGGTTTCCAGATTTGCGCCGTCCATCCCACAAAAGCGTGTCGTGCGGCACGCCGATGCGGTCACAGACCGATTTGACAAACTGCGCCTCATCTGCGGACCCGGGGCGCAAATTGTGATCCACAGTCACCGCACAAATGGGTGGCCCACCTTGATCAGACCACCTAACCAGCAACATCAAAAGCGCCAGAGAGTCGCTTCCGCCGGAAACGGCTACGCCAAGCTTATCCGGCCGGGAGGGAAAGAATAACGAGGTCGCCCGATCCAGAAGGATGGAAAACGGGTCACTCACCCGCAACTCATATTTTGAATTTCGGCCTGTGCCTCGGCGGCGGCCGGAGATTGCGGAAACCTGACACCCACTTCGGAAAGAGTCACACACGCCTCGTTGGTTTGCCCCAACTGCGCCAAGGCACGGCCCAGCCGGAAAAGAGCATCCGGAGCCTTAGCCCCGTTGGGTTCGGCGCTGAATGTATCGAGATAGGCGCGCGCGGCTTGTGTCATCTCACCGGACTGCTCAAGCGCTTCACCGCGTTTCAGACCGGCTTCACCACCAAGCGGACTGCCGGGGTAGTTTTCCTGAAAGAGCGCAAACTGTTGTGCGGCTTCTGCCATATTGCCAGCTTCAAAACTGGCCATGGCGGTGTCGAAATCGGCCTGTTCTCCAACCGCAAGCTCCACGCCACCGGTGCTGCCTGTGTCACTCGACCCCGAAATCTCACCAGTCGTAATCGTGCTCGACGCCGTATCCGTTCCAGTGGCTGTTGCACCAGTCGATGGCGCGATACCACCCAAGGTATCGCCTACTTCCAAAGTGCCGATATCGCATCCTGGCTCAAGCTCGCAAATCCGAAACTCAAGATCACCGACACGGTTGGTGCCGTCAGTGACCACCCGATCAATGCGAAACTCCAACTGTTCCGTCTTGGATGTCAGGCGCTGCAATTCCGCTTCCATGGCATTGACCCGGTCTATGACCGAGCCGCCCACTGTGAGCTGCCCAGAGGCACCCGTTGTGCTCAGCTCACGCTTGAGCTTTTGCAGTTCAACATACATTACAGCAAGCTCTTGCCGGATGTCGGCAAGAGTTTCACCACCTTCTTGCGTCAGCGCCACGCCCGGCATCCCAAGCGTGGCAACAACGACCAGTTTACAAATCCAACGCATGTCGAGTCCCGTTAACTCTTTGTCTTAACTGGTTGGTACAACCGAAATGACGGTAACCGCTCGGCGGTTTTTAGCATAACAGCTTTCTTCGCTACAAATTTCTAGCGGCCGTTCTTTACCGTAGCTGATCACTTTCATCCGGTTCGGGGCCACCCCTTTGGCGGTCAAATACTCCAAAACCGCATTGGCCCGGCGTGCGCCGAGTGCGAGGTTGTATTCCCGTGTGCCTTGCTCATCGGCGTGGCCTTCGATCACGGCAGAATACTCAACATTGGTGCTCAGCCACTGCGCCTGACCATCCAGTGTCGCCATGCCTTGCGGTGTCAATGTCGACTGATCTACGGCAAAAAGAACCCTGTCTCCAACGGTTTGCTGGAAATAAGCCGCCGAGGTCGGATCCTGTGGCGATCCCGCCAGGGCACCGCCTGCAACGCCACTGTTGTTGAGATCAACTGCGTCGCTATTGCCAAAGCGATCTGCCGAAGAACAGGCCCCAAGTGCAAGCACTGCAGCCAGAATTGTTGTTTTACTTAGAATATTCATAGGATTGCCCCACTCTTTTTTCATCTGCTCTTTGTTCAGCTTATCATATGCAAACACCGCTTGCACTTCACTTCTGCAAGCCCGACCAAGATGGATCGGACGCGCCAATATCAAGCGGCACCTTGCGCAGATTCCGCCCGGTTATGTCCACGGAATAGAGCCGCGCCTGCCCTTGTGCACCTTGCGATTCACGGGTGAACATGATCACCCGCCCGTTTGGAGCCCATGTCGGCCCCTCATCCAAAAAAGACGCCGTCAGGAGTCGTTCTTCACTCCCGTCAGTGCGCATCACGCCAATGTGGAACCGTCCCTTTGATTGCTTGGTAAACGCAATGAGGTCACCACGCGGCGACCACACCGGCGTGCCATAGCGCCCTTGCCCAAAGCTTATGCGCTGCGCCTCGCCTCCACTGGACGGCATCACATAAAGCTGCGGCAGGCCCGAGCGGTCGGATTCAAACACGATCCGGCTTCCATCAGGGCTAAAACTGGGCGCGGTTTCAATAGATGGTGCCGAGGTCAGACGCGATGTGCGCCCACTTCCGATATCCATAGTGTAAAGGTCTGTATTGCCGCCCGATGTAAGGCTAAACACCACCGTGCGCCCATCGGGCGCAAAGCGCGGGGCAAAGCTCATCGTGCCTTGCTGCGTTTCCAGGACGCGCCGCCCGGCGCTGGCCACATCCAGCACGTAAATCTTGGGAAACCCACTTTCGTAGCTGGTGTAGAGCACCTGATTATCCCCAGGCGAAAACCGCGGTGCCAGCACAATAGAACTGGCATCGGTCAGGTAACTCAGATTGGCGCCGTCGTAGTCCATAATCGCCAAACGTTTTTGACGATTGTCCTTGGGGCCGCTTTCGGCCACGAAAACCACGCGACTGTCGAAATAGGCATCCTCACCGGTGAGCCGGGCATAGACCTGATCGGCCACCTTATGCGCCATGCGCCGCCATCCATCGACTGTGCCCTGCAACTGAAGCCCCTGACCAATCTCTTGTCCAGCAAACACGTCATAAAGCCGGAACCGCACGGTCAGCCGCCCGGCCCCATCCACCGATACGCCACCAACAATCAGGGCTTGCGCATTGATGGCCTTCCAATCGGGAAACTGAACGGGGCTCGCGAAATTGGTGATCCGCCCAATATGCGCCGAATCCGGAATTTCCCGGAAAAGCCCCGTACCACTCAGATCTGCGGCAATCACCTGGGTGATGTTCTGCGCATGCTGAGCCGCCGCTGCAGTGTCGGCCACAAAAACCGGCACTGCATAGGGCAAAGGCTCAATCACACCTTCCGTGATCTCGATCCGAAGCGGGCCATCTCGCTCCTGCGCGGCAACAGGGGCCGCCAACCCAAACAAAATGGCCGAAAGGAGGGTCAGTACATGTTTCATCATTTGATCCTCATTCTCTCCGGATTGAATGTCATCTCAATTTCTCGCCAACTGGCGTATTTGTCAGCCGGTAAGTCAAATCCGCTTGCGCCACAGCGCAAAATCGCGCGGCGCGCCGCCTGAAAAGCCTGCTCTGCCGACGCATTGCTACCGCCAGAACTGCTGAGCATTCGGATGGAACTGCTCACGGGCCGCGCATCTTCGCTCATGTTGACAGACACGACCACAGTGGTTTGCAACGCATCTGTGCTGAGCGACCCGACATTCCAACACCGCTGCACCGACACACGCAGCGCATCTTTCTCGCCCGCTGTCAGCGGTGGACCTTGCGGCGCAGTGTCCGCCGCGCCTTCATTGGTGCCCAAAGCTTCGGCCAAGGCATCATTGACCGCCGCACTGGTGTCCGGCTCGTCTTCGGTTTGCGCCGTCTCGGTCTGCGCTGGCTCTTCGGTTGTCTCTTCGGGTTCTGCCGCCGGTTCGGGCCGATCAGGCCGTGTTTGTGGACGCAAAGAGCGCGTTGGGGCCGCCGCAGCTTCTTGATCAGCTTCGGTCACAATCTCGGTGGTCGCCTCCTCAGGTGATGTGGCCTCCTCGTCAGGGGCCACCTCCTCGGCCTGCGCGTCAGGTTCAACTTCTTCGCGCTCAACCTCATCAATTGCCACATCCGGCTCGGGCTGCGCCACAGGCTCGGGGGCCACACGTGGGGCATCCTCGGCTTGCGCTTCTTCAGCTTGCTCTGGCACCAAAACCGCCACTTCTTCGTCCGGTGGATCAAGCACAGGCGGCTCGTCACTGACCTCCGCCTCGGGGGCAGGTTCAGGCTCTGTCACTTCGGGCACGGGATCAGGCGGCGGCGTTTCAGCCACCTCTGGTGTCTCCAATTCCGGCGCGGCATCCGCTTCGGTGTTCACCTCCGGCGCTGACTCGCCTTCCTGCGGCGGCTCGGGCGTATCGACATTGGCCACAGCCTCCGGCGACGCCTCGGGGGCCACAAGGGCCGCGTATTCTTCGGCAGAAATCGCCGTGACTTCGGTCACACGAAATGGCAAAGGTTCGGCCTGAAACGCCCCGCCAAAAATAGCAAAGGCAACCAGCCCTGTATGGGCCACACCGGATATGACCTGACCGGTGTTCATCGGCTTTTACCCGTCTTGCTCATCAAGCGTGGGACCACCCGCTTCGGTCACCAGACCGATATTGTTGAACCCACCACGATTGAGCGCGCCCATGACTTCCATCACCTGAGCATACGATACCGACCCATCCGCCCGCAGGTAGACCCGCGTGCTGTCACGTTCGGCGGCAATGCCCTGCAACCGGCTGATAAGATCGCCACGCGCGACTTCTGTGGTCTGGATCATCACCACGCCCTCGGCGGTCACAGTCACGGTCAGCGGTTCCTCTTCCTCACCAGGAAGCGGATTGGCCGCTGTTTCCGGCAATTCCACCGGCACGCCCACCGTCATCAAGGGCGCTGCCACCATGAAGATGATCAACAGCACCAGCATCACGTCAACGAAAGGCGTGACGTTGATTTCTGACATCGGACGAGAGCGCCCGCGTCCGCGCCGCCTGCGTCCGGCGTCACCTGATTTCTGAACAACACCTGCGCCCATCTCAGCTGTCCAATTGGCGGCTCAGGATGGTCGCGAACTCATCGGCAAAGGCCTCGTAACTGGCCACGATGCCATCGCAATCCGCACTGAGCTTGTTGTAGAAAATCACCGCCGGGATCGCCGCCAAAAGGCCAAGCCCCGTGGCCAAAAGCGCCTCGGCAATACCTGGGGCCACAACGGCAAGGTTGGTGTTCTGTTGCTCGGCAATCTCGATAAAGGCATTCATGATGCCCCAGACCGTGCCGAAAAGCCCAATGAACGGCGTCACAGACCCGATCGAGGCCAGAATCGTAAGGCCGCTCTGCAGGTTCTTGCTTTCCTTGGCAATCGCCACATCCATCGACCGGTCAATCCGGGCCGTGGCACCGGCAATCAGGCCGCCATCATTGCGATGGCTGCGCCGCCATTCCATCATACCCGCCGCAAAGACGCGCTCGGATTGCCCCGCCGGGTCCGAACCGATCTCATCAAACAGCTCGTCCAAAGGGTCGCCCGACCAGAAGCGGCGATCAAACACATCCGCCTCGACCCGTGCCTTGCGGTACACGATCAGTTTCTGGATGATGATCGACCAGCCCCAGAACGAGGCTATGATCAGCATCAACATCACCAATTTCACGATTAAAGTTGCGCGTGCAAATAGCGCCCACAGTGAGAAATCCATCTCCTGTGCCAATGCCAGGGTTTCTGCTTCCATCCGCCTGCTCTTTTTTATCGGCTTATTTATGCCGTGCTTTATTGAGGCGCACGCTAGCCGATTTTAAAGGGGAAAGCCAACAACATCCGCACCCTGGCGACAATCAGGCACAGTTTAATGCATGATCTGGCGGATATTTGCCGGTAACCGCACGGGCTGC
>JBCAZO010000096.1:0-8064 GCA_038532975.1 Pseudomonadota bacterium | reverse complement strand
AATTTTCGTGGCCAATGCGTCGTTCAACAACCTTGGGCATCCCGGCTATTCGACCTGGGTCAACTGGGGGCGGCAAACCTTGGGCACTTTGCCTTTGGTTTTGCTGGGTGGCGCACTTTTCGGAGCGCCCGGTGTGCTCATTGGTCAAGCCGTGGGCGGGGTTATCTTTGCCGGCATTGCCGCCTGGATCAGCCTGTGGATGATGACAGATCAGAAACACCCGATGAGGCAACTGACCTGCCGGTTTCAGCTTCAACGCCGGATGCATGAGGTGTGCTTGCGGTGCAACCGGTAAAGACGGTCAAAGCAGGTGCCGCAGCAGGGTGAAGAGCTCCCTTTGTGACGAGATATCAAGCTTTCGATAAAGATTGCGGCGATGCACCTTTGAGGTTTCCTTTGATATCCCAAGCAAAAGTGCAGCCGAGCCATTCGAGTGACCCTGCAGGACAAGTCCCGCGATTTGCGCCTCGCGCCGCGTCAGTTTGAGACCTAGCGTCTCGTACACCTGTGTCAGAATGATTTGATCCAATAGAGGTGGCGCAGAATCTGGGGTTTTGAGCCGCTTACCGGTTTCAAACCGGCTGCAATGCGTGGTCAGAAGCTCCATCAACACGGGGCTGTAATGCATCAGGCATTGCAATTCGCGTCGACGGTAGGGGCCGGTGGTTTCCAGGCGGCTCAAGGACAAATGCGCGACTGACCCTGAGGGAAGGGGAGCCAGAAGGCCAACTTCCTCACAGATCCGCGTGCGACGGTAATATTGCAGATAATATTCGCTTGAGAAAAACCGGTCTGGCGCAATGTCAGACAAGCGCGTTGTCAGACCTTTCGCGGGAATGTCCTTTAGCTGAAAGAATGGGTCCAGACGGTAAAACCCCTCGACATATTCATCAAGAACATCCAGCGGCAGCGACTTGGGTTTGATCCAGCTGTCCAAGACCTGGGGCACAGTGCCGGGGTCAAAGCGGAAGAGCAAAAACGTATCAAACTTCAGCCGCGCCTGCAGCAGGCGTTTGAAACATGTGAAAAAACGCCTCGTTCCCGCCTGTGCCATCGCGTGGCGCAGGCGGATCACATCCGATGGAGAGAGCGCTTCAGACAATATCACCCCTAAACTGAAAGAATTACGCAAAAAAATACCCCAAAAGGGGTATTTCTTACAATCACATTTAGCGCAATCATTCCATTGTGCAGGGGCAGAAATCTTGGGACGTGCTCTGCAAAATCGGGGGACAGCTTTTGAGCGTCGCGATCAGCGCCAGAAATCTGCGGAAGGTCTATCCAGGCCAGCCGCCTGTCGAAGCTCTGGCCGGAGTTGATATCGACATTCAGGACAATGAATTCTTTACACTTTTGGGACCATCAGGCTGTGGCAAGACGACGCTTTTGCGGCTGATCGCCGGGTTTGAAAACCCAACTTCGGGCAGCCTTGAGATGTTTGGGGACAGCATTCTCAACGCGCCCCCGCATAAACGCCCCATCAACACGGTGTTCCAAAGCTACGCGCTTTTCCCGCATATGACCGTGGCGCAAAATATCGGGTTCGGGCTGGAAATGCTGGGCAAACCCAAAGCCGAGATCGCTGCCACGGTGGATGAGATGATGGCGCTGGTGAAGATGACCCAGATGGCGGATCGCCAGACCAGCCAGATTTCAGGCGGCCAGCAGCAGCGCGTCGCTTTGGCCCGAGCGCTAGCGCCCAAGCCCAAGGTGCTCTTGCTTGACGAGCCGCTGAGCGCGCTCGATTTCAAGCTGCGCAAGGACATGCAGCTGGAACTCAAGCGTTTGCAATCGGAAACCGGCATCACCTTCATTTTCGTCACCCACGATCAGGAAGAGGCGCTAACCATGTCAGACCGGATTGCCGTGATGGAAGCGGGTTCTATTCGTCAAATTGGCGGGCCACGGGACATCTATGATCACCCCGCCGAGCGGTTTGTGGCGGATTTCATCGGCGACACGAATTTCCTGCCCGCTGAGATTGACGGTCGGGATGGGACCACGGCACGTGTCAAACTGTCCTCGGGGCAGAAAACCACGGCCCGGATGCAAGAAGACACCACACCAAGCGGTAAGGTCACGCTCGCGGTGCGGCCCGAACATGCGCGTTTGGTTGGCGAGGCCGAAGGGCTTTTGAAAGGCGCTCTGCGCGAGATTGTCTATTTCGGGACAGACACGCATTTCCACGTTGATATCGACGATGGCACCGGCTTTGTCCTGCGCCAGCAGAACAGCCCTGATACTGAGGCAGGGCTGAGCCAGGGCGACCGCGTGGGCATCACCTTTGGCGACGGTGTCGCGCAGGTTCTAAGGGACTAGGCGATGGGGGATCTGGCCACATCGCAGGACAAGCTCGCCACGCGCCGCCGCTGGCTGTTGCTGGCGCCCGCGCTCACCATCCTTATCTTTGCCGCCAGCGGACCGCTTCTCATCACGCTGGTCTATTCCTTCCTCGCGCCGGGCGCTTTCGGCGGCGTCGAGTGGGAGTTCTCCACCGATGCGTGGTTCAACGTGATCCTGCAAAGGGACATCTTCGACGACACGCTGGGCTGGTCCGATGCGCATCTCAGCATCTTCTGGCGGTCTGTGAAGCTCTCGCTGATGACAACACTTGTCTGCCTGATCCTGGGCTTTCCAACCGCCTATTTCATCGCCACCCGCCCCAAATCGCAGCGCGATATCTGGATGCTTTTGATCATCATCCCGTTCTGGACAAACCTGCTTATCCGCACCTTCGCCATCCTCGAACTCATCCGCAACGAAGGCACGGTGAACACGGTGCTGATCGGGCTGGGTGTCATTGATGAACCCATACAGATGCTCTTTACGGAATTCGCCATCATCATCGGCATGGTCTATGTCTACCTGCCGCTCATGGTGCTGCCGATCTATGCCTCGATGGAGCGGCTGAATTTCAGCCTCGTGGAAGCCGGGTATGACCTCTACGCGACGCGGTTTCAGGTCTTGCGCCGCGTGATCCTTCCGCTGGTCAAGCCAGGGGTGATCGCAGGCTCGATCCTCGTCTTTGTGCCCTCTCTCGGGGCCTATGTGACGCCGCGCGTCATGGGTGGGGGCAACCAGTTGATGATCGGCAATCTCATCGAGCTGCAATTTGGACAGGGCCGCAACTGGCCGCTGGGCGCGGCGCTCTCGATCACGCTTCTGGCCATCGTCATGGTGGCGCTTATTCTCTATGTGCGCGCGGTGGGAGATGAAGAGGTGCGACATGGCTGAGCGCGGTTTTGATATCCGGCGCCAGACCGGGTTCACCACCATCGCCATGGCGTGTTTCTTCATGCTTTACATGCCGATCATCCTTCTGGTGGTCTATTCCTTCAACGCCGGCTCCTCGATTGCCATCTGGGAAGGGTTCTCCTGGCGCTGGTATGTCTCGGCCTGGGACAATGAACAGGTGCAGGAAGCCACGGTGCGCTCGCTCATTATCGCGGTTTGTGCGGCGGGCATTTCCACAACGGTAGCGGTGCTGGCGGCACTTGCCACGACGCGCACGCGCAAGTTCAAAGGCCAGTCTGTGGTCTTTGCCATGATCAATCAGCCGCTCATGGTGCCTGAGATCGTGACCGCCGTGGCGCTTTTGATCTTCTTTGCGATGATCAAGGTCGCCACAGGCTATACCGGGCTACTTTACCTTATCATGGCGCATTCGGCCTTTTGCATCCCCTTTGCCTACCTGCCGATCCGCGCCCGGCTGCAGGGGATGGACCTCAGCCTTGAACAGGCCGCAGCGGACCTCTACGCCACGCCTTATCAGGTGTTCCGCCGCATCACCTTGCCACAGCTTTGGCCCGGCATTCTGGCCGGGGCGATGCTGGCCTTCGTGATTTCGCTTGATGATGTGGTCATCACAGAGTTTGTTAAATCTGCGGGGCAGGATACGCTGCCCACATATATGCTGGGCCAGTTGCGGCGCGTGGTGACGCCCGAGATCAACGCCATCTCGACTGTGCTGTTGGCTATTTCGGTCACGCTGGTCATCGCATTTACGATTTTGAGCAAGAGAAAGACCTGAATTAACTAGGGAGAAAGACAATGAAAAAGACGTTAACGGCACTGGCCGTTCTCATGGCAAGCCCTGCGCTCGCCGAGGGGGAACTGAACCTCTACAATTGGGGCAACTACACCAGCCCGGAGATGATCGAGAAGTTCGAGGCCGAGACCGGCATCAAGGTCACGATCACCGATTACGACAGCAACGACACCGCGCTGGCCAAGATCAAGGCCGGGGGGCATGGCTTTGATATTGTCGTGCCATCAGGCACTTACATCCCGATCTTCATAGAAGAGGGGCTGTTGATGGAATCAAAGCCCAACGAGATGGAAAACTTCAAACATATGGACCCGCAATGGGTGGATGTAGAGTTTGACCCGGGCCGCAACTACACCGTTCCGTGGCAATGGGGCACGGTTGGCGTTACGGTCAACACCTCAGTCTATGATGGAGATATCAACACCGCAGCAGTGATTTTTGACCCACCGGAAGAGCTCAAAGGCAAGATCAATGTCGTGCCTGAGATGAACGACGTGCTGGGTCTGGCCATCAAATATGCAGGGGGCGAGCAATGCACCGAGGACAAGGAAGTCCTCAAGAAAGTGCGAGACATCCTGCAGGCGGCTAAACCGAACTGGCTCTCTATGGACTACGGCAATATCGAGAAATACGCCAAGAATGACCTCTCGGCGGGTGTGAACTGGAACGGCGCGTCTTTCCGGTCGCGTGAACAGAACCCGGACGTAGCCTTTGGCTATCCGCAAGAGGGCTTCCCGGTCTGGATGGACAATGCCGCGATCCTTGCCGATGCGCAGAATGTGGAAGAGGCCAAGACCTTCCTCAATTTCATCATGGCGCCGGAAAATGCCGCCATGCTGTCGTCCTTTGCCCGCTATGCCAATGGCATCAAGGGATCCGAGGAATTCATGCCCGAAGACATGAAGACCGCACCAGAGGTGATCATCCCCGATGACCTCAAAGACGCGGCCTATGTGGCCAAAACCTGCTCGCCGGAAGCGACCAAGCTTTACACAGCGATCTGGACAGAGCTGCAGAAGTAAGCTCTGATTGATACGGTCTGCGGCCCCGCGGTGCGTGGGGCCGCACGCGCTTTGGGAGGAGCGTGCCATGGAGCCAGATATCATCATCCATAACGGGTGCCTGATCACCTTTGACCCTGATCAGCCCGACGCCGAGGCACTTGCCATCAAGGATGGGTTGATCACGCAGGTCGGCGCGAATGACGCGGTGCTGGCGCGGGCAGGGGCGGAGACCAAGGTGATTGA
Source organism: Pseudomonadota bacterium (assembly GCA_038532975.1). GTDB lineage: Bacteria > Pseudomonadota > Alphaproteobacteria > Rhodobacterales > Rhodobacteraceae > Roseovarius. The sequence goes on along the minus strand of JBCAZO010000096.1, from coordinate 2,769 downwards.
TGCAAAGGGCGGCACAGTTCTTCCCGGCTTTATTGATAGCCATGTGCATCTCTTTGGTGGCTCGGTCGAGCTGGATTGCCTAAGCCTTTACGGCGTGACCGGACTTGATGAGATGAAGACGCGCATTCTGCCTTATGCGGAAGCCACGCCCGAGGGCGAGATGGTGTTCTGCGTGATGGCGGATTACAACATTCTCGGCACGGGTCATACTCTGACGCGGCAGGATCTCGATCAGATCATCTCGGACCGACCGCTGGCCATGTTCGCCCCTGATCATCATACGATCTGGGCCAATACGGCGGCACTTGAGGCGGCCGGGCTTTTGCAGGGCGGCGAAGTCGATGCCGGGTCCGAGATCGTCATGGGCGCGGATGGTCTGGCCTCAGGCGAATTGCTTGAACCCGGCGCTTATAGTCCGGTTCTGGCGCTGACCCGGCATGGCGGACGCGAGATGCTGGGCCTGACCACAGGCAAGGACCCCAAACCGCCGGCCACGCCAGAACAGCGCAAGATGGACCGCGATGTGATCGCCCGAGGGCTGGAACATTGCGCAGCCCAGGGCATCACCACGCTGCATCTGATGGATGGCAACACCTATCAATGCGAGCTCTTGAACGAGCTGGAGCGCGAAGGCCGCTTGCCCATCCGCTGCCACGTGCCGTTTCATATGAAGGGCACCGACCCGGTTGAGCGCCTGAGTTCCGAGGCTCCGGCGATGCGCGCCCGGTTTCAAAGCGACATGGTGCGCTGCAGCCATGTGAAGATGTTCATTGATGGCGTGATTGAAAGCGGCACGGCGCTCATGCTGCAACCTTATCCCGGCGAGATGGGAGCAGGGGACAACATGGGCGACGAGGTTTTCACCCAGGAGCATTTTGTCGCCTGCTGTGTTGAAGCCGATAGGTTGGGGTTCCAGATCGCCGTGCACGCGATTGGCGATGCCGGTGTGCGCCGCACATTGGATGCCTATCAGGCGGCGCGCGAGGCCAATGGCGTGCGCGACAGCCGCCACAGGGTCGAGCATCTTGAAATCGTGCATCCCGATGACCTTCCCCGGTTTGCCGAGATGGGCGTCGTGGCGTCTATTCAGCCGGGCCATGCCCCCCGCGGTCACATCTTTCCGCCCTCTGCCGTGGGTCAGTACCTGCACCCGCATCAGATTGCCGGGGCTTACCCGGTCCAAACGGTGCGTGAGACCGGCGCGCGTGTGGTGTTCTCGACCGACTGGCCTGTCATACCCATTGACGTCATGCCCAACATCAAAGCCGCCATCGCGCCGCTCGATCTGGGCGAGGGATGGCGCGACGAGACACAAAGCCTCACCGACACGCTTGCCAGCTACACGCGCGACAATGCCTGGGTGGAATTCAACGAAGAGCGCAAAGGCACGCTCAAAGCGGGCATGATGGCCGATATCGCGGTGATGAGCCACGATTTGACAACTCTGGCACCAGAGAACATCACCGAGGCCCAGGCGGTGGCAACGGTCTGTGACGGGGTTGTGACGTTCGAACGCGGATAATCCTGAAATCGTTTGATATGCCGATCCTAATCTCTGCAACAGAATTTGCGTCGCGGCTTCAAACGCTGAGCCACGCTATTCGATCAAATCCTCAATGCTGGAGGCAACGTCCATCACTGATTTCACTTCGTTGATGTTCGTTTCATCCAGAACGTTCCCATCCTCCCAAACGGCCCTGAGAATGCCAAAGATCTCCGTTGCCTGTTGGGCGAGAGAAATATCAGTCCCTTGCATGACCGCCGCTTCGGCCTTTGCCAAGTCGACAGAAAGTTTCATGAGATCAATACGCTGTGCAGTGTTCAACATTTTTTGGGTCCGTTCAGAAGGTTTCTCTCATCTTTAAAAGAACGCCATGTTGAACTGGAGTGAGTCACGGTGACGAACCAAGTTCCTTCAGATTGCTCCCGTTGCCCTGAGACCTTTTTGAATGTCCGCGGCAAAATCATCCGGCACCTGCCAGATCTCCATCAAAGACTGAATGTAACCAGAGGGATCGGGCACCTTTTCATGGAACCGCGATACAAGCTCACGTGTTTCTTCCGTCTCAGCATTCCGTTCATCCTGCCCAAGGCACATGAGAACCAGCGCTTCGGATCCATTCCACATTCCATTTCCGATCTGCCGCGCCGATGCGAGCGCGGCGTCAAACGCCCTTGACCGAAAGTGCAAGAGGCAGGTGCCTGCATGATACCAGCCCGGAGGGTCGGGGCAGAGTTCTATGGCGCGCGCGTTCAGCTCAAAACCCTCCTCCAGATCCCCTTGCAGGGCTTCGCACGCCGCCATATCCGCCAGCATGTCGGGGTAGTTCGGGTTGGCCTTCAAAGCCTTTTGCGCAGCGTCGCGATAGCCTTCGAACATCCCCAGATGATAGCGCGTGAGGAAAAGGGCGTGCTGACCCGTGGCATTTAAAGGATCCAGTTTCACCGATTTTTCGGCCGCCTCCAATGCACGCGCCAATGGCGGAGGGTCTTGCCGCAGGTTGAACCCCCCGCGCACCTCATCCCCATACACAATGGAAAGCATGCCCCAGGCACCGGCATAGTCCGGATCAATCTGGACTGCGCGCTCAAGAAGATTGCGCACATGCGCGTGCTGTTCTGCGGTTGGATGGCGCCAGTATTCCGTTGCCAGAAGCCGGCAGTGGTACGCATCAAAGGCCTGGGTTTCCGCCTTGCGCTGCATGGTTCCAGTGCGATGAATGACCCCATGAGGATCAGAAATCTCGGCGCGCATCGCGACCGAGATTT
>JBCAZO010000095.1:0-8119 GCA_038532975.1 Pseudomonadota bacterium | reverse complement strand
CACGACAAGCTGCGCGCGCTGCGCCACATCATGCAGCACTTTGTCATGTACAAGAACGTCAATACCTGCATTCGGCCACCCAAGATTGACGCACTGGGTGCCCAAACTGTTCTCAAGCAACTGCGGATACGGATATGACACAAACCGACCAAAGGTCTCTGTGCCACCCAAACAGGCAATAAAATCCTGCTGGAGGCTCCTTGCTGGCCCGCGAAATGTTAGTTTTGACCCGGGATACTGGCATATCTCATGCGCCACACCACGGTGTTCTAAGGAATGAACACTCATATCACCCACCAAATTTTACTCACCCAAGCGACAGATTTAGGCCAAGAGTTTTGAGAAATCCTTAAACATACATTTCATTGCAAATTTGGTTCGAACCGGCCCTTGCAGCCCACAACACGCCCCGCGTATCCTGAGCAGGTCATTTCAAAAGGGGCAGGTCGATGGAAATCCGCAAAGTCGGGATCGTAGGCGCAGGACAGATGGGCAATGGCATCGCGCATGTGATGGCAGCCGCAGGCTATGATGTGCTGTTTAACGACATCAGTCAGGATGCGCTCGACAAGGCCATTTCGATCATCGACGGCAATATGGAACGTCAAGTAAGCAAGGGCAAAATGGAAGCAAGCGCAAAGGCAGATGCACTGGCACGGATTCAGACAACGCTGTCCCTGCCGGACTTGGGCGAAGCTGATCTGATCATCGAATCCGCGACAGAGCGTGAGACGGTCAAACAGGCCATTTTCGAAGATCTCTTGCCGCACTTGCAACCGCACACGATCCTGACATCAAACACGTCTTCGATCTCGATCACCCGCTTGGCTAGCCGCACAGACCGACCGGAAAAATTCATGGGATTTCACTTCATGAATCCGGTGCCGATCATGCAATTGGTTGAGCTCATTCGCGGCATTGCCACGGATCAACCAACCTATGACGCTTGTTTCGGGGTGGTCCAAAAACTCGGCAAGACTGCGGCCAGTTCCGAAGACTTCCCTGCCTTTATCGTCAACCGCATTCTGATGCCGATGATCAACGAAGCCGTTTACACACTTTACGAAGGCGTGGGCAGCGTGACCTCAATCGACACGTCTATGAAGCTTGGCACAAACCATCCGATGGGGCCGCTGGAGCTTGCCGATTTCATCGGGCTTGATACCTGCCTTGCCATCATGAATGTGCTACACGATGGGCTGGCGGATACCAAGTATCGCCCCTGCCCGCTTTTGACCAAGTATGTCGAGGCTGGTTGGCTTGGCCGCAAAACCGGACGTGGATTTTATGACTACCGCGGCGAGACACCCGTACCCACACGCTAACTAGTGGTTGCCGATACAGCTTTACTTTTCAAGGCCTAGCGTATGTTCACGCAACCAGGCCATGAAGCCTCTTGGATCGCTTTCGAGCATCTTCATACGCTCTTCGTCAATAGGCGCGCCTACCACCGGATTTTGCGGCTTGTTGCAACTTTTGACCACTTCATGAAGCAGGAAGCTTTGTCGCAGCGTAGCGGAAATCTGATTGGCCATCTGATAAACGCGGCTGTTGGCCCCCGGGAAAAAGATCGGAACGACTTGCGCGCCGGAGCGACGGATCATCTGCGCCGTGAACACCGCCCACTCACGTTCAATTGCAGGGCCAAACATCGTATCGCTTGACGCCACAACACCGGCGGGAAAGACGCTGATCACACCGCCTTCTTTCAGATGCGCCATAGCCTTGGCACGCATCTCCACTGATTTACGCTGTGCGTCTGGCTCATGCGGGAAGGGCACCGAAATCATGTAGGACGCCGCAACCTCATCAATCCCGGTCAACAAAGCCCGTGTCAGGATCTTGTAGTCAGTGCGGCGCCGACCAATAAGGTCAGCCAAAATCATGCCATCCACCAAACCATGCGGATGATTGGCAACGATCACCACAGGACCGGATTTGGGGATTTGATCAATCTGTTCCTGCGGCGTCAAAAGGTCGATGCCCATCGTTCCCAATGCGGCACGCCAGAATGCCTGACCTGTTGGTGCACCCTTGCGTTCGAACTCGCGGATCATTCTAAGGATCGTTAACTTTCCAGTGAACCACTCGATAGCGCGGATTGTGAAAGCTGTTAACGGCGCATCAAATGAATTGGCATAAGTCAAACTTCGCCGGTCATATTTGACCGGCGACACCGGAGTGCTCACTTGACTGCCAATTTGATCCTGAGCGCGTTCCACCACGTGGTCTGATCCTGTCTCGTTGCGCCCTGCGCGGCGCGCCTACATCTTTTCACCAAACCTGTCTGCGACAAGGGCCTGTACCGCATCAAGCAACTCTGCGGCGTCAGTTCCCCAAGCACGCACGTCAATAGTCTTTCCTTTGGAGGCTGCCAACATCAAAAGGCCCATAATGCTGTCTGCACCGGTTGTTTGCCCATCATGCGACACTTCTGCGGAGGCGTCGAAGCCTTCAACTGTCTCGACAAGTTTGGCCGCCGCGCGGGCGTGTAGGCCCTTTACATTGATGATCTTCATTTGCCGGGTAAGAGAGTCATTCATGGAACTTTCAGTCTTTCTTATTCACGTGTCCTGGTTCGGATCTTCCGAACCATCCTCGCCTTCGGGCGGAACAGCGTGACTGTCGATATACTTGCGCCCCGCAGTCAGTGCTGCACGCGCCGCGTCTGTCACACTCAAATGGCGGCTCTTGGCCAGCTTAAGCAACATCGGAAGGTTCGCCCCATATAGGATACGCCGGTTCGAGGGTTGGCAGGCCTTGAGCGACAGGTTCGAGGGGGATCCGCCAAAAAGATCTGTCACGATCAGAACGCCATCACCCACATCCACGCTATCGGCCGCTTCGCAGATCTCGGCCTGCTTTTGCATGCGATCATGATCGCCTTCGATTGAGATGGCTCGGATGTCTTTTTGCGCACCGCACACATGCTCAATGGCGCGAAGATACTCTTGCGCCAAACTGCCATGCGCCACGATTACAACACCGATCAACGCTGCGCTTCCTTTTTGTCAGAACGGTCCCCAGTCTCGGCTGTCCCCGGCTTTGCATCTTTGTCCCGGCGTTCCAGCTCGCGATGACGTATAGACACCTGCCAGCCACTCTCTGCAAGGGCTTGGGCCAAAGTTTCTGCCATCGTTACGCTACGGTGTTGGCCGCCGGTGCACCCAAATCCAATCGAGAGATAGGCCTTTCCTTCGGCGAGGTAGGCCGGCAGCAACATCTGCGCAAGATCAGCCACTCGGCTGAAAAACTCATCAAACCGGGGGTCACCTTTGACATAGGCTGCGACTTCCGGTGCACGTCCATCCAATGATCGCAGGCGCGCTTCCCAGTAGGGGTTTCTGAGAAAACGGCAATCCAACATCATATCAAGACCGCGCGGCAGGCCGCGCTTGTAGGAAAAGGACTGAACCGTCACGGCGAGCTGACCTTCGGCTTTGGGCGCAAACCAAGATTCGAGTTCTGCACGCAGTTCATGGGGTGACATCTCAGACGTATCGATCAGGATATCCGCCCGGGCGCGAATTGGACCTAACAAATCAAATTCGCGGGCAATACCTTCATCAGGGCTTTCAGCTGGGGCCAGTGGGTGACGTCGGCGTGTCTCAGAAAATCGGCGCTGTAACACGTCTGCACGACAATCCAGATAAAGAACCTGAAGCGGCGTGTTTAAGTCTTGTGACCCGTGGTCGATGACCTCGATCAAGGCATTGGTGGAAAAGTCACGGTTGCGCACGTCGATGCCAAGCGCCAAGGGTTTGTCAGGGCCACCATCATCCAGAAGGCGCGGCAAAAGTGACAAAGGCAGGTTGTCGATGGCCTCGTAGCCCATGTCTTCCAGCGCCCGAATAGCCGTGCTGCGCCCCGCACCCGAGGGCCCGGTCACCAGCACCGATCTTTGGTGCACTGTCTGATCCGGTCCCTTATCCGGCATCACACTCCTTTCTAAGCCAATCGCCCATGCCTTAGATATAGCAAGATCGCCGCAGGAAAATGGGCAAAACCCGATTTTCCGATAAGAGGCAGGGCAATATCAAGCAAATGTGTTTCTCTCAAGGCTGGCAGGCGCTCGGTCTCGGTCAGGTCAAGATCGACCACAAGTTTCACCTGTCTTGGCCCAGTTGGCGGGGCTTTGAGCACACCAACACCACGTGCTTCAATTTGGCCCAAGATGGTTTCAGGCACATCCGCCATGACATGTCCATCTTGCACCCAAACCTGTGTTCGGTCATCCGCCACAAGATCGGCTCCATACGCCATCAGTTGGAGCGCCAGTCCAGACTTGCCGCTACCTGACGCGCCGCGGATTAGAACCGCTCGATCATCCGCGGCAATAGTGGTGGCATGCAGCAGTGTTGATTTGGAGGGGTCGGGTTGAGCGGGCATCCCGGTATCAAACCGGCAGACCGACCACGAAACGCGCGCCCAGAGGGTCAGAGGTAATGTCGGAATCCGTGGGGCGGATATTCTCGGCCCAGATCACACCATCATGCGCCTCGACGATCTGTTTGGAAATCGAAAGGCCAAGGCCAGAATTGTTGCCGAAGTCATTTTCCGCACGTTCCGAATAGAACCTTTGGAAGATCTTTGTCAGTGCCTGTTCTGGAATGCCCGGACCCGTATCTTCGACAACGACGACGACGCGATTTTCGCGTTTGCGAGTCCATACGCGAATAGCATCGCCTTCCTCACAGAACGAAATCGCATTGCTGATCAGGTTGACAAAGACCTGCGCCAAACGTCCTTCCAGCCCTGTGACTTCAATCGGATCAGGCGGAAAGTCAGTAATAAATTCAATGCCTTTCTTATCCGCCTCTTCGCCAAGATAGCTCGCGAGATTGTCCAGCATGCTCACAAGATCAAAGAACTCCTGATCTTCTTTGACAAGCTCACTGTCGAGCCTGGAGGCGTTGGAGATATCGCTCACCAACCGGTCTAGCCGACGCACGTCATGCTCGATGACTTCCAGCAACTTCTCACGCTGGTCATCGCGCTTGGCCACTCGCATCGTACCCACGGCCGAGCGCAGGCTAGCAAGGGGGTTCTTGATCTCATGTGCCACATCAGCCGCGAATTGCTCGTTCCCATCGATGCGGTTGTAAAGCGCACCAACCATGCCGCGCAGAGCACCGGACAAACGGCCAATTTCATCTGGTCTCGCGGTCAGGTCTGGAATGCGAATGCGCCCGCCATCCTGTCCTTTGTTGCGATTCCGCGCGCCGCCCACTTCGGCGGCGGCGGCCAACTCCGCAAGCGGATTGGCGATCGTAGAAGCCAGAATAAGGCTCAGCGCAACCGACACAAGTGTCGCAACGATAAACATTTGCAACACGCGCTCACGCTCAACTTTCAGAAGCTTTTCAATCTCACCTGAGGCGCTTGCCAGGGCAACCGCACCAACGGCTCTGTCGCCTTGCATGACCGGCGTGGCCACAATGTAGATGTTGGTGCCATCGACCTCGCCCTGAATGGTTTGAGCGCCTGATTCCAGCGCCGGACCAACGATAACCCGTGCCTGTTTCTCGATCGTGTCCGGAGCGTCTGGATTGAGCAGGAATTCAAAGGGTTTGGACACGAAGGCCCAAGCGCTATCAATTGCGTCCGTGATAACAGTTGGATGATCGAGATCTGCAATCTGATTTGGCCGTGGCAAAGACCCTTCTATCGACGCCAGAAGATTCTGCTGAGTGTCATAGACAAACACCTCCATGCCTTGCTGAATGTCCAATTCAGCAAGTGTATCTGGCGCGTTTGTTTCGCCTGTGGAGGTGAGAATGGATGTCCCTGTGGCGGGTAACTTGGCCTCAAAGACATCGGCAATGAGTTCAACATCACCCAAAAGACTATCGGCGCGGGTTTGTGCCAAGCCGTCCCGGGATGAATTGAGGTAGAGAATACCTGCCACGAGCACGTTCAGCGCAATGAGGTTGAACGTGATGATTTTGCGCGTCAGAGAGCCGCCGCTTCCATTACGAAGGAAACCTCGGCGCGCACGACGGATGCGCACCTCTTCTTCGACGGTGTTTTCGGGCGCGACAAAGTCATCGCCGAGGACGACGTCATCATTATCGCTGATCGAATGATCTCGCACCTGGTCGCCCCCGGTTAAAGGACTTACTCTTCGTTATACCGATACCCGATCCCGTAGAGCGTTTCGATAGCCGAAAACTCGGAATCAACCATACGCAGCTTCTTACGCAGACGCTTGATATGGCTGTCAATCGTGCGATCATCTACATAGACCTGATCATCATAAGCCACATCCATCAGCTGATCGCGGCTTTTGACGAAACCAGGGCGCTGCGCCAAAGCCTGCAAAAGCAGGAATTCAGTGACTGTAAGAGACACATCCTGTCCTTTCCAGGTCACTGCGTGACGCAGCGGATCCATCCGCAAGTCACCACGCTCGATCACCTTGGTGTCTTCTGTATCGGCAACCACGTTGCCGTCCATAGCATCCTGACGGCGCAGAAGCGCGCGAATACGTTCCACCAAGAGGCGCTGCGAGAACGGCTTTTTGACGTAGTCATCTGCACCCATCCGTAGGCCCAGAACTTCATCGATTTCATCGTCTTTGGACGTTAGGAAGATCACCGGCATCGACGTCTTCTGACGCAGCCGCTGCAAAAGGTCCATGCCATCCATACGCGGCATCTTGATATCCAAAACAGCCATATCAGGAAGCTTTTTGCTAAACGCATCAAGCGCCTGTTGGCCGTCATTGTAAGTTTCAACCTCGAAGCCTTCAGCTTCAAGAGTCATAGATACCGACGTCAGAATATTTCTGTCATCGTCCACAAGGGCGATTTTGGACATATTCGTTTCCTTTATACTGCTCTCGTTCTTTTGTTTTTCGCAATAAGAGCCGTTTTGGCCTTTACAATCAATGCTAAACTGCGAATCAGCGCTTGGATTGCGGCCATTTGGCATCAAAATGTCTTATGAATGGCTAAATTGCCTCACTTTTTCGCAGGCTCTCGCGTACGAATAGGCAACAATTCCAGCCAATTGATGGCAAAGTTTCGCGGGTGGGGTCGTGGTTGCGCTAACGCGTCACACTGGTTGCGCTAACGATGCAATTGCGTCCTGTTCATTTCTAAAACCAGCGTGCTATGACCGCGGCATTCATCGGCATTGCCAAGCAAACCGGCGCGACAGAGCCGCGCGAAAGGTGTATTTCCGGCCCCGACAAAGGCCATGCGACAAAGTAGGAGCGCACAATGACAATAGGACGGGTGAACCCGAAATTCCGGCTTGAGGATCAGGGCATCGAGGGATTGGGGGACGTTCACTACAACCTGATTGAGCCCGCTTTGATCGAGCTTGCCCTGCGCAATGGCGAAGGCCGACTGGGACGCGGCGGCACATTCCTGGTGTCCACAGGCAAGTTCACCGGTCGCTCCCCCAAAGACAAACACGTCGTCAAAACTGACAGCGTCGCCGACAGCATCTGGTGGGACAACAACGCCGAAATGGCCCCCGATGCGTTTGACCGGCTCTATGACGACATGATCGCCCACATGAAAGGGCGCGACTACTACGTGCAGGACTTGGTCGGCGGTGCGGACCCCGCGCATTCAATCAACATGCGGATGGTCACAGAGCTGGCCTGGCATGGTCTGTTCATCCGCCACATGCTGCGCCGCCCGGATCGCGAGGCACTCGACCGGTTTGTCGCCGATTTCACGGTCATCAACTGTCCCAGCTTCAAAGCCGATCCCAAGAAGCATGGCTGCCGGTCTGACACCGTGATCGCGATGAATTTTGACCGCAAGCTTATCCTGATCGGGAACACTGAATATGCTGGCGAAAACAAGAAGTCGGTTTTCACCCTGCTGAACTACCTGCTGCCCGACAAAGGCATCATGCCGATGCATTGCTCGGCCAACCATGCAAAGGGCAACCCGGTGGATACCGCCATTTTCTTTGGCCTCTCGGGCACAGGCAAGACAACCCTTTCCGCCGATCCAAACCGCACGCTGATTGGCGACGACGAACACGGCTGGTCGGATCGCGGCACTTTCAATTTTGAGGGCGGTTGTTACGCCAAGACGATCAACCTCGACCCCGAGGCCGAGCCGGAAATCTATGCCACGACAGAGAAATTCGGCACCGT
>JBCAZO010000094.1:0-8137 GCA_038532975.1 Pseudomonadota bacterium | reverse complement strand
CCGAGCCTTGCAGGTTCTCGTTCATCTGGCCCGAGACTTCAGAGAGGCGTTTTTCCATCAGTTGCAGCATGGCGGTCTGGCTTTGGGCCTGCGCCTCAGACACGTGGTGCAGGCCACCGGCCAACCGCTCCTGCCCGTCGCCCAGGTTTTGCACCCGTTGACCGAGCTGGGTCATCTGCATCGCCAGCGGAGCCATGGCGCGGGCCGAGCGTCCGGCAGCGCGGGCAGAGAGGATAAGCAAGATCAGCATTAAGAGCACAACAGCCAGCCCACCGAGCGCGGCGAGAACAAGAGGGTCGTTCAGATCATATGTCGTTCCAGCGATGGTGATCATGTGCGGCCAAAGAGCTTTTCAATGTCGCTGAGTTTCAGCTCGATATAGGTGGGGCGGCCATGGTTGCACTGGCCGGAATGGGGCGTCGCCTCCATCTCGCGCAGAAGGGCGTTCATCTCATCGGCCTGCATTCGACGGCCCGAGCGGACAGAACCGTGGCAGGCGATGCGGCTGAGGATGGCGTCAATGCGGGTTTTGAGCGCCTCGCTGCCGCCGGTGTCTGTGAGTTCATCGAGAATGTCGCGCAGGATGGCCCTGGCATCACAGATCCCCAAAATGGCCGGGGTTTCGCGCACGGCGATGCTGCCCGGACCAAAGGCCTCGATGACAAGACCAAAGCGGGCAAGGTCATCGGCAAGGTCCAGCAGGGTTGCCGCCTCATCTGGGTTCATCTCGACAATCTCTGGGATCAGAAGCGCCTGCGTGGCCACACCGTTCTCGGCCATTTGGTGTTTGAGCTTTTCGTAAACCAGTCGTTCATGGGCGGCGTGTTGATCTACGATGACCATGCCGGTTTCGGTCTGGGCGATAATGTAATTCTCATGCACCTGCGCGCGCGCCGCCCCAAGCGGGAGCGATTGCGGCGTGGTTTGCTCAGGCTGCACCGCTTCTTCCACCACTTCTGGCTCTATCCGGGCCGAATATGCGCTTTGTATTTCCGCAAATCCGGGTGCTTGCGCCTGATAGCTGGCGGCCCGTGCGGCAGGTCCGGGGCGGTCCATCTGATAAACACGTGCAGTCGTCGGTTCAGACTGCATCGCGCCCAGTGCCGCGCCTGCGACAGTCGACGAGGCACGGTGCCCGGCCTCGGCCAGTGCATGGCGCAGACCCGAGACGATCAGCCCCCGTGCCAGACCCGGGTCGCGAAACCGAACTTCGGATTTCGCCGGGTGAACGTTCACATCCACCAAGGTCGGATCACAGTCGATGAAGAGCGCCGCCACGGGATTGCGGTCACGGCTGAGCACGTCCATGTAGGCCGCGCGCAGGGCACCGTAGAGCATCTTGTCCCGCACAGGGCGACCATTGACGAACATGTACTGCGCCACCGCCGCGCCGCGCGAATAGGTGGGCAGCGCGGCATAGCCGGTCATGTGAAGGCCATCGCGCGTGGCGTCGATGCGCAGGGCGTTTTCAGCAAACTCGCGGCCCAGGACCTGCGCCAGGCGTCCGTGTAGGGCATCAAAGAGATCGCCAGTTTCGGCATCAGCGCGAAACACGACACGCGGCTTGCGCCCGCCTGACACATCCCGCAGCGTGAAGCTTACGAAGGGTTCGGCCATGGCCAAGCGTTTGACCACATCTGTGATCGCCTGCGTCTCTGCCCGGTCAGTGCGCATGAATTTGAGCCGTGCAGGTGTGGCGTAGAAGAGATCGCGCAGGGTGACGACAGTGCCTTGATTGAGGGCGGCGGGTTTAACGGCGCTCATGACGCCACCGGCTACTGTAATTTCAGCGGCCTCTGCGCCCGCGCGCGAAGTGATGGTCAGACGCCCGACCGCACCCAAAGAAGGCAGGGCCTCTCCGCGGAACCCAAAGCTTTGGATGTTGAGCAAATCAGAGCCGTCAATCTTGGATGTGGCATGGCGGCTCAAAGCCAGCGGCAAGTCGTCTGCTGTCATACCGCAGCCATCATCGGTCACGCGAATGAGCGTCTTACCCCCGTCGGCGATGTCCACGGATATGCGCCCTGCCCCAGCATCCAGTGCGTTTTCAACGAGTTCCTTGACCGCAGAGGCCGGGCGCTCGACCACTTCACCCGCCGCAATCCGGTTGATCGCCGTCTCATCCAACTGTCGGATTTGCGGCCGATTTTCGCCTATATTGGGTTTTACCTGCTCCATACCACAAGACTTAGCATGGTCTGATACGATTCGGAAATGGCAATAGGCTGGATGTTTCCTTGCCAAGGAACGCGCAATTTCCTTGATGCAGCGGCCTGCCTCGCCTATCTGGGCGGGAACAGGAATTTCCAGAACGGACCCCCCATGCCTGCGCTTCAGCGAATTGATCAAAGCCTTATGGCGCTCATCGGCCTCGTGCTGGTGCTTACCGTTGCAATTTACTTTATCAGCACGGATTACTTTTCGCTGCGGTTTGCGGCTGAGGACGGGCTGGTGGAATACGGCACGGCAATCTGTCTGTTCGTGGCCTGTCTGATATTGCTACGCAACGGCTTTGCCCTTCGAGGAAAGGCGACAAAGCTGGCGGTGGGGCTTACCTTTTTCTACGCTTTTGCGTTTTTCTTTGGAGCTGGTGAAGAAATTTCCTGGGGTCAGCGGATTTTCGGCTGGGAAACCAGCGAGGCCATGAAAGCCATCAACCGGCAGGATGAGACCACGCTGCACAATATTGAAATCGGCGGCGTGGCGATGACCAAGCATCTGTTTGGCCCGGTTCTGACCGTGACCATTCTGATTTATCTCGTTGTTTTGCCGCTTCTTTATCCGCGCGTCACATGGGTTAAAAATTTCGTCAATCGCATTGCGTTGCCCGTTCCCGGACTGCGGCACGCGATCCTGGCTGTTTTGGCCAGCGTTGTGATTGCCATCATTGACGTGGATCGCAAATGGGAAGTTTATGAGCTTGTTTTCGGCCTTCTCGTCGTTTCGATTTTCCTGTTGCCGCAGAACCGCGAACACACAAGCTGAACCCTCTAAGGGGCGAAAGCCCGACAATTTCCCCGTTACGCCTTCAGAGGCGACACCGATAGTCGCGCTCACAACAAGCCGCAAAACGCGGTGAAATGCGTAACGGGAGGGACACCCATGAACAAACTTGTGGCCGAGTTCATCGGCACATTTACACTGGTCCTTTTTGGATGCGGTGCCGCGGTGATTGCGGGGGCCGATATCGGCCTAACCGGCATTAGTTTTGCCTTTGGTCTGGCCTTGATTGGCATGGCCTATGGGATCGGACCGGTCTCGGGCTGTCATATCAACCCGGCGGTGTCGCTGGGTGCTGTGGCCGCAGGCCGGATGGAGCCCGGCGTGGCGATTGGTTACATCATCGCGCAAGTGGCCGGAGCCATTGTTGCCGCTCTGGTTCTTTTGACGATTGCCAGCGGCAAGGCGGATTATTCTGTTGCCGAAAACGGCCTGGGTCAGAATGGATGGGGCGCAGGATACCTAGGGGAATACACCATGATGGCGGCGTTCCTGTTTGAGGTGGTTGCGACATTCCTCTTTGTCGTTGTCATCCTGGGAGCGACGGGCGCTGGTGCGCCTTCGGCGATGGCCGGTTTGGCCATAGGTCTGGCATTGGTGGTCATTCACCTTGTGGGCATCAAGATCACTGGTGTTTCAGTCAATCCGGCGCGCTCTTTTGGACCGGCCCTGTTTGCTGGGGCTACGGCTTTGAGCCAGGTATGGCTTTTCATCATCGCCCCGATCATCGGCGGCGTTCTGGCTGGAATTGTCTTCCGGTCAGGTGTTTTGGATGGTGAGACCTAAATCACGCTTTCCAAAACCGGGCCTGCCATCGCATCCTGGCAGGCCCATTTTCTGTTTCAGAGAATTTCGTCTTCATCATAAAGCGGGGCTGCCTCAAGATGTGCGGCGACGCCTTCTGCCGCTGCCTCGGCCTTGGACGTTTCCGCGACGTGAAAAAGCGCTTCGCCTTCGTAGACAGCCGGCATGTTGGAACGCCCGATGACAATGCCCTGATCCTCGCAGAGCACTTCGCAATCTGTCTCACCCATAGGGTCCGACACAACGCCGAGCACTGTGCCCGGATTCACCGTGTCACCAATGGTGACATAGGCGCGGAACACGCCGCCCACTGGCGCGCGATACCAGCGCGAGGCTGCCGCCTGAACCGGCTTGCTCTTGGTTTTGGGGACGCCCTTGGCCCCAATCATGCCCAGCGCATGCATCACCCGAAGACAGCCGCTGACCCCGGCGCGCACGGTTAATTCGTCAAAGCGCAGTCCCTCGCCCCCTTCATAGAGAAGCACATCAACGCCTTCTTCCTCGGCCGCCATGCGAAGGCTGCCTTCGCGCAGTTTGGATTGCATCATCACTGGGGCGCCAAAGACTTCGCCCAGATGGCGCAGACGTTCGTTTTTGGGTGTCAGCCGGATCTGGGGCAGGTTGATCCGGTGAATGGCAGCGGAGTGCAGGTCAATGCCGACATCGGATCGGCGCACCACCTCTTCCATGAAAATATGCGCCAGACGAGAAGCCATTGAACCGCCCGAGCCGCCCGGAAAACACCGGTTGAGATCGCGCCGGTCAGGCAGGTAGCGAGAGTGATTGTGAAAACCGAACCCATTCACGATCGGCACCGCCAGAAGCGTGCCTGCCAGCCGGTCGAGCATCCGCGCCTTCAACAAGCGCCGCACGATCTCGACACCGATCACCTCATCCCCGTGGACCGCTGCCGAGACAAAAAGGACAGGGCCGGGCCGACGCCCGTGGATGACATGCACGGCCAGATTGACCGGGGTGTGATCGGATAGGGTGCTTACCGGCACATCTATGTTTTTGCGCGTACCGGGCGCCACGGACTGGCCACCGATGTCAAATGCTGAGCGAGGTGTCATGCATCGGAGCGTTAAGCAAAAAGAGAGGCCCTGTCCATCGCAGACAAGGCCCTTTCTTTTTGCCCAAAATATCCCGGGGAGCGCGAGGGGCTGGCCCCTCGCCCTGACCCGGTTCGTTCAGCTTGGGAGTTTGGTCATACGCAGGTACGGCAGAACAGCATCATACTCTCCAAACTTTGCTGCCGCGTCTTCATTGCTCACACTTGGTGGGATCACCACGTCCTGACCCACGGTCCAATCGGCAGGTGTCGCGACACCGTGGTTCACGGTTGTCTGCAGGGCGTCCAGTGCGCGCATGACTTCGCCAAAATTGCGGCCTACGGTCATGGGATAGGTCATTGTCAGTTTGAGCTGTTTGTCCGGTCCAATGATAAAGACCGAGCGAACCGTAGCGCTGTCAGCGGGAGTGCGGCCATCGGGCAGATAGGCCTCGGCGGGCAGCATGTCGAAGGCTTTAGACACTTCCAGGCCATCGTCTGCGATAATCGGAAAGCCGGGATGCGCGCCGCCGGCTTTTTCGATGTCGCCTTTCCATTTCTTGTGGTCTTCGACACCATCGACACTCACACCAATCACTTTTGTGCCGCGTTTCTCCCATTCGTCCGCCAGCCGCGCGACGGCACCGAATTCGGTGGTGCAGACAGGTGTGAAATCCTTGGGGTGAGAAAACAGGATGGCCCAGCTGTCGCCGATCCAGTCATGCAGATCAAAACTGCCTTGGTCGGTGGTGACATTAAGGTTGGGGACGGTGTCGTTGATACGAAGTGCCATAACTTCACTCTCCTTCTTGCAGAGCTGAGATTCGTTCGCGTCAGCATACGCTTTGGATATGGTTTTGACACCCCGTGCACTTGCAGAGATTTGCTCGCGATGATTAGGTGCGCGAAAATACTACGACCCACAGCGTAGCTCATATCGTTTCAAAGGAGTCTGACATGATCGAGAAGCGGCAATTCTATATTGGCGGAACATGGGTGGACCCGGTTTCCGGCACGGATCATCAGGTAATCAACCCCTCAAACGAAGAACCTTGCGCAGTCATTTCCCTGGCCGGTCAGGCTGATGCTGATGCCGCTGTAGCGGCGGCAAAGGCAGGTTTTCCATCCTGGATGCAGACCCCGGTCGAAGACCGCGTCGCATATGTGGAAAAGCTGGGCGACATCTACAAGGCGCGCGGTGAGGAGATGGCACAAGCCATCAGCCTTGAGATGGGTGCACCCATCGATATGGCGCGCAGTCAGCAAGTCGGTGCAGGCAGCTGGCATCTCAAAGCGCTGGTCAAGGCGGCACACGAATTTCACTGGATCGAACCTCTGGGTGATCACGCCCCGAATGATCGGATCATCCACGAAGCGGTGGGTGTCGTGGCGATGATCACGCCGTGGAACTGGCCGATGAACCAGATTTCGCTCAAGGTAATTGCCGGTCTTATTGCGGGATGCACCATGGTGCTGAAACCGTCAGAGGAGTCGCCGCTTTCCGCCATGCTCTTTGCCGAGATGGTGGATGAGGCAGGCTTGCCGCCGGGTGTGTTCAACCTTATCAATGGCGACGGCGCAGGCGCGGGCACCGCGCTGACCGGGCATCCGGATGTGGACATGGTGTCCTTCACCGGATCGAGCCGCGCGGGCAAGCTGATTTCCAAGAACGCGGCGGACACGCTCAAGCGTGTCAGCCTTGAATTGGGCGGCAAGGGAGCCAACCTGATCTTTGCCGACGCCGATGAGAAGGCCGTCAAACGCGGTGTTCTGCATTGCATGAACAACACCGGTCAGTCCTGTAACGCGCCCACACGCATGCTGGTGCAGCGCGAAATCTATGACCAGGCGGTCGAGACTGCGGCGGAAGTGGCAGCCAAAGTTACGGTTGGACCCGCATCCGAAGAAGGTCGCCATATTGGTCCGGTGGTCAACGAGGTTCAGTTCAACAAGATCCAGGACCTCATACAGAAAGGCATCGACGAAGGCGCGCGCCTTGTGGCCGGGGGCACAGGCCGGCCCGATGGGCTAAATCGCGGCTTCTATGTCAAACCCACCGTCTTTGCGGATGTGACCAACGACATGACCATTGCGCGCGAGGAAATCTTTGGGCCTGTGTTGTCGATCATTCCCTTTGAGACAGAAGAAGACGGGCTTGAGATCGCGAATGACACGCCTTACGGGCTAACCAATTATGTGCAGACAACAGATCCGTCTCGCGCCAACCGCGCGGCCCGCGCATTGCGCTCGGGCATGGTCGAAATGAACGGTCAGGGCCGTGGTCTTGGCTCTCCATTTGGCGGCATGAAACAATCGGGCAACGGGCGCGAAGGCGGCAAATGGGGGCTGGAAGATTTCCTAGAGGTCAAAGCCGTCTCGGGCTGGACCGAGGGCGCGTGACCTGATGACTGTCCATGCCTTTGTGCTGCATCTTGTCCGTGCCACGGCGCGGCGCGAGAACGCGCAGGGGCTTTTGCAGGATACCAAGAACATTGGTGGGTTCGACGGAGAGATTTGGCCCGCCGTAGATGGCAGCGCGCTTTCGGATATGGATCTGGAAGGGGCACTGGGGGTCGAGCTATTTGAGCCCTCCTACCCGTTCACCTTGAAGACCGGCGAAATTGGATGCTTTCTGTCACACCGACAGATTTGGGCAGAGATGCAAACCCGCGATGCCGATGCGGCCTTGATTATTGAGGACGATGCCGACGTTGATGCGCGCGTCTTTTCCGCGGCGCTCAAAATGGCACGGCAGCACATTGATACGCTGGGATATATTCAGTTTCAGACCCGTCCACCCAAAGGAAACGCGCATCTTATCGACACGATCGGCGAGGCGCGTCTCGTGGTGCCCCAAGAGGCCGGGCTCAGGACAACAGCGCAGATGGTCAGCAAAACAGCCGCACGGCATTTGCTTGATCGCTCCGTTGCCTTTGACCGTCCCGTAGACACATTTGTGCAATCGCATTGGCACACTGGGCTGAGGCCTGCGATGATTTATCCTTCCGGCATTCAGGACATCGCCGACACGCTGGATGGTTCAACGATACAGTCAGGCAAGAAGCCGTTGATGGAAAAACTTGGGCGGGAACTCTCCCGCTCGCGGTATCGGTCCGCTGTTGCGCGCTTGTCGCGTCAGAGCATCGCGCCAAGCGAAGGCGGATTCAAAGATGGCGCGTGACCGGATCATCACACGGCTTTTTGGCGGGGCGGGAAATCAGCTGTTCCAATATGCTGCCGCGCGCGCCTTGGCGGACAAGCTGCACTGTCCCCTGCAACTCG
>JBCAZO010000093.1:0-8144 GCA_038532975.1 Pseudomonadota bacterium | reverse complement strand
GATCTGCAGCGGACAGAAGCCTTGTTGCCGCAAAATCGGGCCAACCTGCGTGGTTGGTGCCGCGTGGCGCAGAAAACGGAATACCCGCGACAGAGCCAGTTAGTGGCAGGTGGCAATGGCCGTGAAAAATCTGAGCTATTTTCCTGGCATGTGGGGTGATCGTGTCTATGAACCGATCAGCGTCCAATAACATGATTTTATCCATAGGCGCGACACGGATCGGTACTGGGTTGTGGTGCATAAAAATCCATATCGGTCCGGGCAGTTCATTGAGTTGTCGATCTAGCCATGCCGCCCGCGCTTCGCAGAAATGACCTGCATGGGTTTCCGGTCCCCATGTGTCCAATGTGATGGCAAACCCTAGAGAAAGCGGGATCACATCCTGCACGAAACCATCGTCACCAGCGCATTCAGGAAAAACAGATAGCATCGTGGCGCGATCATCGTGATTTCCGATGCACAAATGAACAGGCATCGGCAGCTTGCCAATCAGGTCTTTGAGGCGCAAGTAATCATCTCTTTCACCCCAGTCAGACAAATCACCTGTTATGAAAAGCGCCTCGGCATCTGAATGCAGTTCCAGTGCGTGGCTGAGCGCCTTTTGAAAATTGGCATTTGGGTCGCGCCCGCCAATCGTCTTACCGGGCGTTGTCAGATGAATATCGGTCATCTGCAGAAGTTTCATAGTTTTTTCCCTATTTTAGAAAAACAGACCCGCGGCAGATAAACCGCGAGCCTGCTCACAATCAGGAGCCTGTTGGCAGAAGATCCTGAACCTCTTCGGTCAGGTCTTGCTGAAGATCTTTCATATCGTCGTATTCGCCTGTGACGATACCCTCGAGCGCATCATAGATGACTTGCGTCGCCGCGAGGCCATTGTCACCCGGATAAGCTTGCCATTCGCGCAGCAGCGGAAGCTGGCGCACAGCGGTGGCTTTGGCCGGGTTCTCGGCGTAGAAATCAGCCAGGATGATTTCGTTCGCAGCCTGGTTCGGTGGCATGTAGCCCGTGGTGCGCGCAACATCTGCCGCACCTTCACCGGAAGTGATAAATTTCAGCCAGGCCCACGCGGCCTCCAGCTCTGCGGGGTCATCCGAAGTAGACACCAGCATCGCCGAGTTGCCGCCAGCAGGAAGGCCCATTGGCCCTTCGGCAGTCAGGCCCGGGAACTCATTTGTCACCAGAGTGAAGTCACCCATGGCACGTTCCACGGCCCCGACTGCGGAGGTGGACCAGTACATCATACCAATCTCACCGGCCGAAAAGGATGCAAGGGCCGCCTTCCATTCCAAATTCTGCATTTCACAGCCGCGGAACAAATCTTTCATCGTGTTGAGCGAATTCAATCCTTCAGGCTCATCCAGGGTGAAATCAGTACCCTGTAAGGTGGGTTTGTCCTGGCTCCACATCAGCGCTTGCAAAAACCAGTTTCCAGTGATGTTCCAACCCCAGAACATCGGGTTCTCTACGCCTGCCTCTCTCAGTTTGGCGCAGGCTTCGATCACTTCGGCCCATGTCTTAGGTAGATTTTCCTCGGTATAGCCAGCTTTGGCCATGGTCTCCATGTTATAGTAACCGACCGGGAGTGAAATCGAGAACGGAAGGCCGTAGACGTCGCCTTCGAAGGTACCGAGGTCGAGCATTGCCTTGTGGTAGCCGTCTTTGGCGAAGTCCGTTTCTTTCTCGATGAAGGGTTCAAGTGATTTCGCAATACCCTTTTCCACCAAGATGGCCTGACGGTTCAGACCCTGCATGGTGACATCTGGAAGCGTGCCAGCCACCGCCTCGCGAAGAATAGTGTTGGTGCCGTCTTCGTAAGACTCATATGTGGCTCGCATCTTTACTTCGATATTGGGATGCTGCTCGTAAAACTTCGGCAAGATCTTTTCGTAGGTGACATCAAAGAGATGGCTGTAGGGGTAGGCAAATTCGATAACGATCTTGTCTTCGGCCACAGCCGCGCCAGCGACACAGGCAAAAGCCGTTGCAGTGATGAGCTTTTTCATTACTCTCTCCTGTTGCGTGGGGGCTGATGGTTTCGCAATTGGCAGTCCCCAGGTGAACATCCCGTCTTTGGGATTTCTTGGGTGGGGTGCGCAGACGCGCACCCTACTTCATTCCGGATAGTGTGATCCCCTCGATGAAACGCCTCTGCGCCAGCAGAAACGCGACGATAAGCGGGGTGACGATGATGCACGCCGTGGCCATCATCGGGCCGAAATTGTCGCCATCTGCATCGCCCTTGAACTCCCGCAAGCCAAGTGGCGGCGTGAAAAGGTCACGATTGCCTGTTATGACGATGCGCGGCCAAAAATAATCGTTCCAATGTGCCACGACGCTAAAAATGCCAAAAGCAAGAAGTGCAGGGATCGCCGTGGGCAGCATGACATTCCAAACGATGGAATATTCGCCCATGCCATCCATGCGCGCGGCATCAATTAAGTCGTCCGGTACAGTCATGAAAAACTGGCGCATCAGGAAAATGCCAAAGACCGAAATGGTCCAAGGGATGATCAGAGCGGCATAGGTGTTGGTCAGCCCGACCTTGGCCAGCATGATATAAAGCGGCAGCGCGATGGCATGCACGGGGATGAGAAGGCAAAAGAGCACCATGCCGAAGACAGCTTCACGGCCCCAGAAACGCAGTTTGGCCAACGCATAGGCGCACGGCAGAGCCACAAGAACTTGGATGACAAAGATCGATACAGTGACGATCAGCCCGTTGGCGAGATAACGCAGAAGCGGCGCTTTCTCGAAGGCGGTCGTGTAGTTGTAGATGATTGGATTCACCATACAGTCTTCGACGGCCTTGCCGAGCTTGACGCAAAAATCGTCGCGGAACAGCTCTTGTGCGCCGAAAAACCCGCCAGTGTTTTGCATGATTTCGTGCGGTGCTTTGAGGGAGTAGCTGAGCATCACATAAAAGGGCAAGAGCACCACTACTGCTCCAAGGATCAAGACCACATGCTTGAGAGTTTCGGCTGTTGAAAACCGGAACGTGGCCTGACTTTGTTCGGGCGCAAATATGGTGGCTGTGTCGCTCATCACCGGGCCCTGCGCAACCAGGCCAATACACCATTTGGGTTACGCCCAAAAAGACAGCTGAGGACAAATCGAACCGGGTCGATAGGTGTCATGAGTAGTGTGTCCTTCTTTCCACCAGCCAGCGCTGGATCAGGGTGAGGCACATCACGAACCCCAGAAACACGACAGTAATGG
Source organism: Pseudomonadota bacterium (assembly GCA_038532975.1). Taxonomy (GTDB): domain Bacteria; phylum Pseudomonadota; class Alphaproteobacteria; order Rhodobacterales; family Rhodobacteraceae; genus Roseovarius. The sequence continues at coordinate 4,925 of JBCAZO010000093.1, read as the reverse complement.
CTGCGCCTATTCCCATGAGGTTTTGCTGGATGGCTTTTTCGTAGATCGCAAACATCATCACGTAGACGCTCTTCGACGGGCCACCGCCTTGCGGATAAAATGCCTCGACCGTGTCAAATACCTGAAAAGACCGAATGAAACTGATGGTGACGACAAACACTGTGGTCGGGCCAAGCATGGGCCATGTAACCAGCCTAAAGCGATCCCAGCCGGATTTCGCTCCGTCCATCTCTGCAGCATGATAAAGCTCACGCGGGATCGACGTCAGGCCTGCGAGGTAGAGCACCATGTTAAAGCCAAAACCCTGCCATACACCAATGAAGGCGACAGTCCAGATGGCATAGTCGCGGTCTGTAAGCCACAGAGGGAATGTCTTTTCACAACCTTGAGCATACCAGCTCCATGCCTCCAGCCACGTGCCGCATCCGCGCTCAAGGGTGGAGTTGACCAGGCCGATGGTCGGGTGCAGCGCAAACTCCCACACAATCGCCATCGCTATGAGAGCGGCCATGACTGGTAAAAAATAGATTGTTTTGTAAAGGTCCCCAAACCGCGTGAGGGAATTGATCAAAAGCGCCGCACCGAGTCCAAGTGCCACAGTGAGCGGAACCACCACGAAGACATATCGAAACGTCGCGCCAAACATCTTTTCATATGTCGAACGGGTGAAGATTTTTTCGTAGTTCTCGAAACCGACCCAGTCGGCGCCCATATTGCCCAGGGAGTAGCTTGTAAAACTCAACACACCTGCCAAAAGGATCGGTAAGACCAGAATAATCACCATCAGGACAATCGCTGGCCCGATGAACCATAGGTGGATGGCGCGGTTATTCATTAAGCCACACCTTCCAACGCCGTCGCAAAGAAACGGCAGCGATGCCCATCGCCGTCAAAGACAAGCGCTTTTGAGGCATCAAAATTCAAATGCACATGCGTGTTGATCTGAGCTTGGGTGCCAGGAGAGACCCTAAAAACAACGCGAAGATCTTCTTCAGCGAGTTTTCCATGCAGGTAAATGTCAGACCCAAGATTTTCGCGATTAACAATTTTTACGATTGGGCCGTGTGTACCGATAGAAATGTGCTCGGGACGCAGGCCCACCTGAACGACACTCTGACGTGCTTCGGTGGTTCCAAGTGTTTCTCCAAGAACTTCCAGGGTCCCTGTTGGTGAAACCTCTCCGGGTAGGATATTAATCGGCGGGGAGCCAACGAAACGGGCCACCTCTACAGATTGTGGGTTTTGGTAAATCTCGCTGGGAGGGCCGATCTGAAGGATTTTGCCGCCAAGCATAACAGCCATGCGATCTGACATGGTCAACGCCTCAGCCTGATCATGAGTGACATAAACGAAGGTGGTGCCAAGGCGTCGGTGCAACTCGGCAAGTTCCGCCCGCATATGAACACGAAGTGCTGCATCCAGATTTGACAGCGGCTCGTCCATCAGAAACGCCACCGGGTTGCGCACCAAAGCCCGACCAAGGGCCGCACGCTGCCGCTGGCCACCCGACAATTGACCCGGTTTGCGGTCGAGCAACGGTTCAATTTTCAGTACCCTTGCGGCTTTTCGTACTTGCTCTGTCAAATCGCGATATTGGGCACGTGAAGCGAGCGGGCCAATTAAAGGAAGGCGCTGAAACCGCGAGAGATCCCGCATTTTCAGAGGTGTCATCATGTTCTGCGCAACCGTAAGATGCGGATAAAGGGCGTAAGATTGAAACACCATCGCGAGGTTGCGATCTGCCGGGCGCACTGAAGTTGCGTCTCGTCCGCCAATGATCACCTGCCCGTTACTTGCGGCTTCAAGCCCGGCGAGAATGCGCAGCAACGTTGACTTACCGCAGCCAGACGGCCCGACAAGCGTAACAAACTCACCTTCCGAAACATGAAGATCGACACCGTCCAGAACACGGGTATCGCCGAATGACTTGTAGATGCCGTTGAGTTCAATCTGCGCCATCTGATCCCCCGAACGTGTCGCTTGGCCGAACCCTAACGATTCGAGATATCAGTCCTATGACGTCATATTAGTGAAACTAAACGACCTTAAAGTTGAGCTAATCGTGGGAGGTTTCCGTGAACGTCAATTTTCATCAAATCCGCGCTTTTTCGCTCGTTGCTCAAGAAGGTAGTTTTTCGGCTGCGGCGCGACGCTTGGGCTTGTCTCAGTCGGCCGTGACCCAACATGTATCACACCTTGAAAGTTTGATTGGAACACATCTGTTTGTGCGCACTCATGGCGGGGTGGAACTTACAAGAACGGGGCGAGACTTTTCCACGCTTTCACAAGAATTCATGAGTCTCGAACAGGTCCTGGCTGACAAGATTGAACGCTACGCAAAACTGGAATCCGGGTATCTAAACGTTATCGCGAATGCCCCGCAACCGGCTCTGCGCGCTATAGAAGCGTTTCACAAGATAACACCGGGTGTGGAGGTCGCGTTTTCGCTCTTTGACTGGACCACCTCGGTCACACTGTTGCAGCGCGGAGAAGTCGATGCAGCTTTCGTGACGTCACCTCCAACAAACGATGAATTTTATACAAGAGACATCGACCAGGCACGATTCGTCTTATATTGCCGAAAGGACCACCGACTGAATTGGGCAAAAAATGTGTCCCTTGAAGACCTCGAACGCGAAGTTCTGTTGCTCCCCGAAGATGGTTCTCTCACACGTAAAATCGTTAGACAGGCGTTTCGGAAGGCGGGTCTGAAAATGCACAGCGTGGTAAAGACCACAACGTTTCCGGTCATGAAAGAAGCCATTTTGCAAGGAGTGGGTGTCGGAATTTTTCTGAACCAAAGCGCCAGCTCAGAAGATCGCCTTGTCGAAATTCCAATCCGCGAAATACCGGACGTCTTCACAACATCCCTGGTGGTTCCAAAAAGCAAACTGGAGCACCGTGTAGTGCAAAACTTCGCAAGTGCGTGCCAGCCCATTGAAAAAGTGTTTCGCAGCTAGGTTTGCGCACTCGATTACGCTCGCAAGCATTAATCCATTTTTGCGCGGTATTTTCCTGATCCAGAAAACCTATAGAGCGCGCTCATTGCCCTGACATGGCTTGTGACAAGCGGTGCTGTAGGTACTTGGAAGAACGCTGGTCAGCTCTGAGTGCCTGATTTCAAGCCATCGATATGCTAATGTTGCACCATCAGACTACTGCTGTTTTTACCCTATACATTTTGTGGAGTTTTTTATGAAAATTATGAATTGGAACATCGAATGGATGAACAACTGGTTCTCCGGCAACGACACTCCGGTTTGGGGTTCCAATAACCTTTCTGCTGCGCATGCGCGCGACTGCGCGAAAAAGGCCGCGGCAGTCATCATGGATATCGATCCAGATCTATTGTGCGTTCAGGAAGGGCCAAGTGCGACAGCCGAGATGGACCTGTTTCTCGCAGACCATCTGAGTGATGCAAACGGACCCATGTATGAAGCGATTGTTGGAAGTGATGGCGGTGCGCAGAAACTGTATGTCCTGCGTCGGCTCGATGGAAAGTTTGCCGCGATGGATCGGGCCACGGACGCGCTCACTCAAACACTCGGCGATGTATGGGACGCAGACGTCAATGGCGATATGATGCTGGAAGGGTATGATTTCACCCGCCTGCCGCTGGTCGTAGACGTCGACCCAATTGGCAGTGCCCCGATCCGCATTGTGGTTTTGCATACGAAATCGAAATTCGTGAAATTCGGCGAAAGCAAATGGAATGACCCCAACCGTCGCCAGGAATTCGTGGTTCAGGCTCTGGAAGCGCGTCGGCGCATCTCGGCAGAGGGTTTTCGTCTGCGCGTTTATCTTGACAGTTTGCTACAGGAGGATCCCGAGGCGCGGATTGTTGTGACAGGCGACTGGAATGATGGACCGGGCCGTGATCTCTTTGAGCGCAGTTATCTTACACATAATGTTGCAGACATCGTGCTTGGATCGACTTTCACACCGGACCTGATTTTTCATCACCCGCTTCTAGCTCATGTTCAAGCCCCGGCGTTGTTTACGGCACGTTTTGATGACTTCGTGGACGGCATCGATGACCGGCCATTGCTGCTTGATCACTTTGCGATTTCTCCAGCCCTTGTCTCATGGGTCGAAAACGCAGAAATCAATCATCAGGCATTCGAGGCGCAACTGACTGGATCTGGTCGTGCCCGGGAAGATCGACCAAGCGACCACCGTCCAATCACTGTAGAGCTCAGCGCGCCATTAACAATCTGAAAATGCTTATTTTTCACGCACGCTGAGCTAAGGAACCACTTGCATAATATCAGTAGGCTCGAATCTATCGCTAGTAAACGCCCAGATCCAGCACACGTTAGCTGAGACGAATTGTATCCGCCTTCTAAAGTGGGACTTTATTGATCCACCTTTGCACCGCTTTTTTAGCAGCGCCATGAACCTCGAAGTCCTTTACGTCTAAATGCTTGTCTTTGAGCTTTCCGAAGGGTCTGGGTGCTCTTTGCGTTCCTCGCTGCACCCAGACCCATTCGATGTCGCCAAATTCATTTGTTTCGGCAATCAAATAGCCTCTCATTCGTTCCCCCAAGTCATCGATTTGTATTAAGCCTATGACATGGAAAACGGGTTTGTAAACTTTGGCCTACACTGCGCCCCGCATTTACGCTTGTCCGCGCTCATCAGTGGCGAATTTGCGCAAAAAAGCGGTAAAGGCTGTTGGGAAGCCATTGCAGATGCGGCTTGTGCCAATCCAAGCGGTCACGCATGATGAATGTCTTTGCTGCCTCAAGATTCATTGAGAGTCTCCTTAAACTTTGCTGACTTGCAGCGTGAGTTCAATCAAGTAAAATGTATATACAAAGTATATATGTTTTTTTCAACCAGACAAGTCATTCTTTTTAGCGGTAAAGGCTGTTGGGAAGCCATTGCAGATGCGGCTTGTGCCAATCCAAGCGGTCACGCATGAT
>JBCAZO010000092.1:0-8155 GCA_038532975.1 Pseudomonadota bacterium | reverse complement strand
CCTTAGCGACCGTCTCTTCAAACGGGTAGAGATTAACCACCAAAAGATCGATAGGACCAATCCCGTGTTCTGACATAGCGGCCAGGTGTTCATCTCTACCCGTTTGAAGAGACGGTCGCTAAGGATGAATACTACAACACCTGTATCGAGAACATAGATATCGGTGGCCCTGCTATGATCCGGGCAGCCGCCAAGAACCATGCTTTTGTGTCCGTTGTCGTGGATGTCGACGATTACAAGCCACTTCTGGCGGAATTGGATGACAATGATGGGCAAACCACCTACGCGTTCCGTCAAAACCTTGCGTTGACGGCTTACGCGCGCACCGGGGCCTATGACGCCGCCGTCTCCTCTTGGATGGCCAAAGCATTGGCCCAGCAGACCCCGCGCCGCCGAGCTTTTGCCGGTCAACTGGCACAAGGGCTCCGCTATGGCGAAAATCCGCATCAAGGCGCAGCATTCTATACCGATGGCTCAGCACGACCCGGCGTTGCCACCGCGGTCCAAGTGCAGGGCAAAGAACTGAGCTACAACAACATCAACGACACTGATGCAGCGTTTGAGTTGGTCAGCGAGTTTCAACCAGAAGACGGCCCGGCCTGCGCCATCATCAAACATGCAAACCCTTGCGGGGTAGCTCGCGGCGAGACCCTACGCGAGGCTTATATGCGAGCGTTCGATTGTGACCGCACTTCAGCTTTTGGTGGGATTATTGCTCTGAACCAACCTCTGGACAGGACCACAGCAGAAGAAATTTCTCAGATTTTCACCGAAGTTGTGATCGCGCCCGGAGCAGATGACGCTGCACGCGAGGTTTTCGCTGCAAAAAAGAACCTGCGGCTTTTGACCACCGAAGGCCTAGCAAATCCTGCGGAGGCATCGCTGATGATCAAGCAGGTCTCTGGCGGATATCTTGTTCAGGACAAAGACAATGGCGCGCTGAACCCACATGATCTCAAAGTGGTGACCAAACGCAAACCCACCGATCAGGAAATGACTGACATGCTCTTCGCGTGGCACGTGGCGAAACATGTCAAATCGAACGCGATTGTTTACGTAAAGGACGGTGCGACTGTGGGCGTCGGTGCCGGTCAGATGAGCCGTGTTGACAGCTGCCGTATCGCCGCCCGCAAAGCCGAGGATATGGCCAAAGAGCTAGGGCTGGATCACCCACTGACCCAAGGCAGCGTCGTCGCCTCTGACGCGTTTTTCCCTTTCGCCGACGGTCTTTTGACGGCAGCAGAAGCAGGCGCTAAAGCTGTGATTCAACCCGGCGGGTCGATGCGCGATGACGATGTGATTGCCGCGGCAGATGAAGCAGAGCTTGCCATGGTCTTGACCGGAATGCGGCACTTCCGGCACTAAGGCGCAAATCGTGGACCAAACGCGATACGAGACCGAGGAGAGCAGAATGCGCACCGTTTTTTGGGTGGCGGCGATTATCTTTGTGGTCGATCAGGTGTCCAAGTACCTGATCGTTCACACGCTAAACCTCAAAGAGATTTTGCGGATTGATGTTGTCCCGCCTTTTTTGAACCTGCGCATGGCATGGAACACCGGCATCAATTTTGGGATTGGCGCAAGCGACAATCCATATATGCCTTGGGTGCTCATTGCGGTGGCTCTGGCTATTGTGGCTTTCGTACTCTGGTGGGTCTACACCGACCCCCAAGGACGCGCGCAGAGAGTTTTTGCTGGTGTGTTGGTTGGTGGGGCGTTGGGAAACGTTGTAGATCGCTTAATCTATGGTGCAGTTGCAGACTTTTTGAACATGTCTTGTTGCGGCTTTACAAACCCGACAGCCTTCAACGTAGCTGATATTGCGATCTTTGTGGGTGCTTTCGGATTGATCCTGTTTGGTAGCGAGAAAAAGTCGGCGTGACCTTGCCTGACGAATCCGTTAAAACCGATCTCGGTAATGTGGGAATTGGGCGATGAAGCTTCCAACTATTTCTTTGCTGGTGCTGACAATGGTGCTGTCTGCTTGCGGATCGCGCGACAAAGAAGTGGTGCTCACAAAGCTCAAGAATGACGACTCCGGTCCTGAAGAGTTTGGAATTGTGCCGGGCAAACCTCTACAAGCGCCCGAAAACTACACGACCTTGCCACAACCTAATCCAGGTGGCGTGAATATAACCGACCAAACACCGCGTGCGGACGGGATTGCGGCACTAGGCGGAAATCCAGCGGCCATTTCGGGTGGAATTTCATCGGCAGATGGCGCGTTGGTTAACCATTCGCGCCGCTACGGGGTTAGCTCTGGGATCCGCCAAACTTTACGACGTGAAGACTCAGAGGTTCGCCGCAAGCACGGCAGGGTCAACATTCTCCGAATTGGCCCCAATGACTATTCTCGCGCATACCGCCGTCAGTGGCTTGATTCGAAAGAAGAGACTGCGCGTTTGCGCAGCTTGGGCATTCCAACGTCTTCATCTCCGCCCATCTTGCCAGGGCGTCGGCGCTGACAAAGCTGTCAACACAGTTGAAACCTCACGATTGAGCCGTATTTAGTAATCTAAGCAATTTTTGCTGGGAGGTACTTGATGCGCGTGTTTCTAACCGGGTTAATTTTATCAGTTTTTACGGCTGTTTCAGCTATCGCCGATGACCAGGTAACAACATTCACACTGGATAACGGAATGGAAGTCGTGGTGATTGAAGATCACCGCGCTCCGGTAGTGGTTCACATGGTGTGGTATCGCGCCGGAAGTGCTGATGAAGACCCTGGCGTTTCCGGTGTTGCGCATTTTCTGGAACATCTCTTGTTCAAGGGAACCAAAACGCTTGAACCGGGTGAGTTCTCCGCCACCGTGGCCCGCAATGGCGGTTCTGACAACGCCTTTACCAGCTACGACTACACAGCCTATTTTCAACGTGTCGCCGCAGATCGACTTGAATTGATGATGCGTATGGAAAGTGACCGGATGGTGAATATCCAGTTGGACGCGGAGGACATCCTGACCGAACGCGACGTCATCATCGAAGAACGCAATCAACGGGTGGAAAACAACCCGTCGTCACTTTTCCGCGAACAGCACAACGCGGCGCAGTACCTTAACCATCGGTATGGTGTGCCCATCATCGGATGGCAGCATGAGATGACTCAACTGACGCTTGATGATGCGTTGGCCTTCTACGAGAAATTCTATGCCCCCAACAATGCCATTTTGATTGTCGCCGGGGACGTTGAGCCAGACGAAGTGAAAGAGCTGGCCAAGACTTATTATGGGGTGATACCGGCCAATCCCGATTTGCCGGAACGAAAACGCGCCCAAGAACCACGCCAGATGGCAGAACGTCGTCTGATCTATGAAGACCCACGTGTCGCACAACCTTATGTGACACGTTCATACCTTGCGCCGGAACGTGACAGCGGTGCACAGGAAAAAGCCGCAGCATTGACTTTGCTGGCCGAAATCCTCGGCGGAGGCGCCACATCCGTGCTGACCGAAAAGTTGCAGTTTGAGACGCGCAAGGCGGTTTATACTGGTGCGTTCTATAGTGGCTCGTCGCTTGATGACACGACCTTCCACCTGTCTGTCGTGCCTGCACCGGGCGTGACCCTGCAAGAAGCAGAGGTGGCTATGGATGATGTCATCGAGAACTTTTTGGAAACCGGCATCGACTCCGATCAACTTGCCCGTATCAAGATGCAAATCAGGGCGTCCGAAATCTACGTGCGTGACGACGTTAGTGCCTTGGCAAACCGCTACGGACGAGCGCTAACCCAAGGGCTGACCGTCGAAGATGTGCAAGCCTGGCCTGATGTGCTCAGTGCTGTGACCGAAGAAGATATTATGGCCGCGGCAAAAGAAATCTTCGCCAAGACCAACAATTCTGTGACGGGCTATGTGCAAGCTCCGGAGGTGACACAATGATCCGTTTTGTATTCGCGGCCATGCTGGTGTTTGCGGCTATCCCGGCGCGTGCCGATGTGGACATCAAGGAAATGACCACACCCGGCGGCATCAACGCGTGGTTGGTCGAAGATCACAGTATTCCGTTTGTTGCACTGGAACTGCGGTTTCGTGGAGGTGCATCTCTGGACGCGCCGGGCAAGCGCGGTGCGGTGAACCTGATGACGGGTCTTCTTGAAGAAGGGGCCGGAGATTTAGATGCGCGCGCCTTTGCACGTGAAGCCGAAGGTTTGGCAGCATCTTTCAGCTACGATGCACAACAAGATGCGATCAGCATTTCAGCGCGCTTTCTGAGCGAAAATCGCGATAAAGCGTTGGCGCTTTTGCGTGAGAGCCTGATCAACCCGCGCTTTGATGAAGACGCCATAGAACGCGTGCGGGCTCAGGTTATCTCTGTCATCCAATCTGATGAAAAAGATCCTGATGAGATAGCAGGCAGGTCATTTCGCACACTTGTCTTCGGCGATCATCCCTATGGCAGCTCGCTGAATGGCACGATTGAAACCGTATCTTCTCTGACGCGCGATGATCTTACCGCTGCACATGCCGCCACATTGGCACGCGACCGTCTTTACGTTAGTGCCGTTGGCGACGTTACGAAAGAGGAGCTTGCAACCATCCTCGACACACTCTTAGGGGATCTCCCTGAAACGGGCGCGCCTTTGCCAGAGGATGCAGAGCTTAATCTGCCAGGTGGAACCGAGGTCGTCGAGTTTGCAACGCCTCAGTCGATTGCAACCTTTGCCCAGCCCGGTATCGAACGCGACCATCCTGATTTCTTTGCTGCCTTTGTGCTCAATCACATCCTTGGTGGTGGCGGTTTTGAGAGTCGCCTCATGCAAGAGGTCCGTGAAAAGCGTGGCCTGACATATGGCGTCTACTCATTCATTCTCAATCGAGATGGCGCAAATGTCTGGATGGGGCGCGTTGCCTCAGCCAATGATCGCGTTGCCGAAGCCGTTGAAGTGATCGGCGACGAATGGGAACGTATTCGCACAGAGGGCGTCACAGCACAGGAACTGGATGACGCCAAGACATATCTCACCGGTGCATATCCGCTGCGCTTTGACGGCAACGGCACGATTGCCAATATTGCCGTCTCAATGCAAATGGACGGGCTCGGAATTGACTACATCACAACACGCAATGACAAGGTGAACGCTGTCACGCTTGAGGATATCAACCGCGTTGCAAAGGAATTCCTGGATCCATCAAGTCTGACCTTTGTTGTTGTCGGACAGCCCGAGGGCCTAGCCGATACGGTCAACTAAGCGTATCGGCTAACGCGTGCCCAAGCGCCGGGTCTGCATTCATCAAAGGCGGCCGCAGGTTCAACCAGCGGTCGTCTTTTGATTGCAGAGCTTTGAATGCCTTGAGCGCTGGAATGAGACCGCCGTCCTGAATCGCTTTGCGATGCGCGTTAATCGGCACAAGTTCGGCTTCGGCACCGTCCCAATCACCTGACCGAGCTAGGTCATACATGCCACGAATTGCTGACATGTTCGTGTTGCAGCTGGCTGAAATACAGCCACCGCCACCCAGCTTCATCACGTCAATCATGAAACTTTCGGACCCCGGGAACACCGAAATGCCAGGTGCCGCCTCAATCACAGCCCTCGTATTGTCCCAATTGCCAGAACTGTCTTTGTAGGCCACGACAATTTCGGGGAATGCCTTGTTCAATCGTGCTGCAAGTTCGGGAGATATGCCGACGCCAGCGTTTTGCGGGATATGGTATAGACAGATACGCATGGCATCTGATCCCACAGCTTCGATCAGCTGGCTAAAATAGCGATAATATCCTTCATCATTGGCTTGCGTGAAGAAGAACGGCGGCAACGTCATGACTGCAGCACAGCCCAAATCAACAGCGTGCTTGCACAGCGTTAGCGTATCTTCGAAGGCGCACAGACCTGTGCCTGGCATCAGCTGATCAGCGCGCGCCGTGCCGCTATCAACCAAAAGCTCCAACATGTGCATCCGCTCAGCCATCGTGTTGCTAAGCGCTTCGCCAGTTGTGCCAAAGGGCGACAGATAGTGGACCCCGCCAGTGAGACAATCACTGGCATGGCTCAGATAGAGATCCTCAGCAATGCTAAGGTCATCGTTGTAAGGCGTTAGGATCGGTGCGATCACACCGGAAAATCGGTCGGCCATGAAAGTAATCCTTCGTTAGTAGCCCCGGTTCGGGTCCACGATATTGGTTAATGTTTCACCAGCCTGCCAGCGTTTCAGGTTCGCCAGAAACATGTCAAATGAGGCGAGGTCCCATCCTTCGTAGACAGCCGAACAATGCGGCGAGATGAGCGTGTTTGGCAAATCCCAATAGGGGCTGTCGGCAGGCAAGGGTTCTGTTGCAAAGACGTCAAACGCGGCCCCTTTGATCTGACCTTTGGACATGGCTGAGATTGCGGCGTCGGGTACGATCACGCCTCCGCGCGAGACATCCACCAGAATGGCCGTGGGCTTCATCGCGTCAAATGCAGCCTGATCCACCAGACCGCGTGTTGATTTGAGGAGCGGAACGCAAATGCATATCACATCCGCTTGTCCCCATAGGTTGGGCAAATCATCCGCAGCATGCACTTCGTCAACATGATCCACCGGGCTAGGCCGTGCGCGCGTTCCCAGAACATGCATGCCAAAGGCTTGGGCGCGCGCAGCGACAGCCTGACCTGTTTGACCCAATCCTACAATCAGAAGGGTCTTCCCTTTCAATGGGCTGACCATCCGGATGGGCCAGGTCTTGTTGGCCTTATCCCGCTGGAGACGCGGAATATCGAGCGTGAAATGCAGCGCGCAGCCAAACACGAATTCGGCCATCATGGCAGAAGCCACACCGGCTGAGTTGGTGACTGTAACGCGTTCGGTGTTCCACTTGCCAAGATGGTCGCATCCCGATCCGCCAACGGATATCCATTTTGGCCCTTTCTCGCTCAACAAAGCCTCACGTGGATAAGGCTGGCTGACATCGAAGCGGACCGAATACACCACCTGCGGCTGAAACGTGGCAACGGCCTCTTCCATTTCTGAATTCGAATGGCACGCCAAGATTTCGGCGGCTGGTACCGCCTCTCGCAAACGCGCGATCATCACATCAGTGGCGTCATTGTGCACGACAACGCGTAGCTTATCACTCATGCGTCACATCCCGGATTTACAAGTTTGGCGAGATCAGAAAACCGCGTCTCAGGTGACAACAAAGCGTCCCGCATAGCCCAGATGGATTTGGCGCGGGCCTCACTTAGCCGCCCCTCGCAAAAGCTGTGAAACTTGGCCTCAATATCGGCATCGGGCCTCCAGGCATCGGGCCCGCCACTGGCAGGTGTATCTTTGGATTGCAGGCGTGTACCATCCGTCAGCACCACCTCAACATCAGACCAACGCCCTTGCGGGAAACGCGCGTTGTGCTTTGTCGCAGCAACAGCAGTGATCTTTGGAATAATCGCCGCAATTTCCGGGTCTTCCAAACCGTCCCCAGCGATATGCGCAGGCGCAACTGTGCCATGTTTGAGCATCACTGCCATGACAAAATGCAGCGAGTACTGCGCCTGCGTGGTGCTTTCCGGCATACCCGCAAAAAGCCGGGCTGCTTCGTCAAAAGTGCGCACTTCAATCGTGGCAACGCTGTTTTCATTGACCTGAGGGTTATCTCGCATCACCTGCTGCAATGCATCAAGTGCGGCATGCCCCCAGCGACAGCTTGGATAAGGCTTGATGTAGTTCTCCGCGACAGTCCAGCTTTGCCCAAGGTTGGACCAATACCCGGCCACCTCATCAGCCTCTGCCGTGATCGCAGGCGCGCCTGTGAACCCGCGCATCGCCAAAAGTGCGGCCGAGCACCCAACCAAGGCCCCCATGCCAGATCCGTCATGTAGCATCGTTGGGTTGTCGATCTCTCGCATCATCTGGCTGCGCGGGCCGTGATACTCGGCGATGCCCATCGCATGTCTAAGTTGTTCGTGGCTGGCACCCTTCAGGCGACAGCCGAGCGACGCAACACCAAGCGCATTCCATGCCCCAGAGGTGTGGTAATCACTGACCGTTGCATGAAGTGACAGACCAGCCCGTGCCGCAATCTCGTAGGACATCGCGAGCGCACGCAACGCATCTAGGCCAGAAAAATCAGGCTGCGTTTCGGCAAAGGCAAAGAGCGCAGGAACCACCGCACACCCAATATGCCCCTTGGTCGGGTTGTACCCATCATGCCCATCAAGATTGTCGATCTGCGTGGCAAG
>JBCAZO010000091.1:0-8164 GCA_038532975.1 Pseudomonadota bacterium | reverse complement strand
GCATACGTTCAGCACAAGCCGCTTCAAGCTCTGTCACCTTACCCTTGCCAATCGCCTTGTCGAGCGCGCCTGCGTATTCGGGAATGTTGTTCCAGTTGTGAACCGTGTCGCTCTCAATCTCGACGTGGAATTGCGTCGAGAACGCACGCGTCCCCCATTTCATCGCCTGCACAGCACAGGCGGGTGATGTGGCCAGAACCTGTGTTCCTGCCGGAACAGCCGTAACCTCAGCTGAGTGCCATTGCAGGCACTCAAAGACTTCCGGCACGCCGTCGAAGAATACACCACTTGCACCGGCCTCGGTCAGTTGCACCTCAAGCACACCAATCTCTGGGGTCTTCGACGGCTCCACTTTGCCGCCGAGCGCTTCAGCCAGAAGCTGATGGCCGAGACACAGGCCCAGATAGGGCAGGCCGCGCTTCTCTACCGCATCCTGAATGAAGGCTTTTTCGTCTTTCAGCCACGGATGCTCTTCTTCTTGCCATGTATCCATCGGGCCACCCATAACCCAAAGCGCATCATAGCCTTCTATCGACGGCAGAGGCTCTCCTTCATCAAGCTCTACAGCATCCCAAGTGTGTCCGTCTTCTTTCAGGAAATCACGAAAAACGCCGGGATGTTCGACACGTTCATGTTGCAGGACAAGGATGTGCATTTGGCTCTCCAAACTGGTTGCAGCGCAGCCTAAAGTATCCGCTGTTCTTGGCAAGATACCTGGCGCAAATCAAAACGGCCTGACGCGAACGTGGTCATCTGTAGCTAGAGGGTGGCTGTCCGAATTGGTCAGAGAACACACGTGAAAAATGAGCCGAACTGGCAAAGCCCGTGGCCAATGCAATCTCAGTCAGACTCAGTGGTGAGTTTCGCAGCAGGCTCTGAGCTTTTTCCAGTCGCAGCTCTCGATAGTAACGCATAGTTGAGCGACCAAGTTTGGATTGGAACAAGCGGTTGAGCTGACGGGGGGACAACCCAGCGGTGTTCGCCAGTGCCGCTAAGGAAATCGGCTCAGCCACATGTGCCTCCATTGCCTCGACAGCATCGAGGATCGCGGGCACAGTGGTGCCCACACGTTCCACAAGTCCCGCGCGTTGAGGCCCAGCCGAAGGGCGAATTTCCGTATGCATAAACCAGTCGCTGACGATGCGGGCAAACGGAACACCATGATGTTGTGCGATCAACGCATGCATCAGGTCCATCGGCGCGGTGCCACCGGCGCAAGTCACGCGGTCGCGGTCAATCACGTAGAGTGAGCGCTCCAGCAAAAGATGCGGTGAGATTTCTGCCAGAGCGCCGGCATGTTCCCAATGCACCGTCATGCGGCGCCCCGCCATCAGGCCAGCACGGGCCAGGATGATCGGTCCCCCGGACACACCGCCAAGAAACGTGCCTTCCCGCGCCAAGCGAGCGAGCCAACGCATGACCGGGCGGTTGTTATAGAGCGTAGGGTCTCCTCCGGCGACTACAAACAGATAATCCAGATCCGTTTCATCCCCAATTCTCACCTCCGGCAACACCACACCTGCGCCCGAGCTTGGAACAGGGTTTCGGTCTGTTGAAAAGGTCACCATGTGATACAAATCTTGGCGCGCCAGCAGATTGGCCGCGCGCATGGGTTCTGTGAGCGCTGCGAAAGACATCATAGCAAAACCCGGAATAGGCAGTATCCCGATGCGCCGAATGTTCTCCGATTCTGAACCAATTATGTCCATTAAAGTTACATATCCGTCTTTTCCAGAAAAGTCGAGTGCTCCGGTCTGCGCCACTCTGGTTGAAACAAAGCCGGGATTCGCCGCATGCGCTATAGTGGGTTCAAAGTTCTCTGGCAGGGACTGACAGGAAACAAGGGGTGGACACGCGCCTGGCGTGAGCCAGAGCCGAAGCCTGAATACGACATCATCATTATTGGTGGTGGGGGACATGGGTTGTCCACGGCTTACTACCTGTCGAAAGAGTTCGGCCTGACTAATGTCGCCGTTCTAGAGAAAGGCTGGCTTGGGTCCGGTAATATCGGACGGAATACTACGATCATTCGCTCGAACTACCTGCTGCCCGGGAACGAGCCCTTCTATGAGCTGAGCATGAAGCTTTGGGAGAACCTGGAGCAGGACACGAATTACAACTCGATGGTCTCGCAACGGTCGATCCTGAACCTCATCCATACCGATGGTCAGCGTGATGCGTTCGTGCGGCGGGGCAATGCGATGTTCCTTGCGGGTGCTGATGCTGAATTGGTCGATGCTGCGCAACTACGCGAAGAGCTTCCGTTTCTGGACTATGACAATGCGCGGTTTCCGATCAAAGGCGGTCTGTTCCAACGGCGCGGTGGCACAGCCCGGCATGATGCGGTGGCGTGGGGCTATGCCCGAGGCGCGGACAGCCGTGGTGTGGACATCATTCAGAACTGTGAAGTCACAGGTATCGACATTGAGAACGGGCGTTGCGTGGGTGTGCAAACCTCGCGCGGTGCGATCCGGGCCAAAAAAGTAGCGATGTGTGTTGCCGGGTCTTCGGGTCGCGTCGCGGCTATGGCGGGCATGCGGTTGCCGATTGAGAGCCATGTGCTTCAAGCCTTCGTTTCGGAAGGTCTCAAACCAACCCTGCCGGGAGTGATTACCTTCGGTGCCGGGCATTTCTATGTCAGTCAGTCGGACAAGGGTGGCCTAGTCTTTGGCGGCGACATTGATGGTTACAACACCTATGCCCAGCGCGGAAATCTGCCGGTGGTCGAAGACGTTTGTGAAGGCGGCATGGCCATCATGCCAATGATTGGCCGCGCCCGCTTGCTGCGGTCTTGGGGTGGGGTGATGGACATGTCGATGGATGGCTCACCCTTTATCGACAAAACCCACATCGACGGGCTCTATTTCAATGGCGGCTGGTGCTACGGCGGGTTCAAAGCAACGCCAGCCTCAGGCTATTGCTATGCGCATCTTTTGGCGCAGGACGTGCCGCACCCGGTGGCTATGCAGATGCGGCTCGACCGGTTCATGACCGGCAATCTTATCGACGAAAAAGGTGTGGGCAATCAGCCCAACCTGCATTGAGGAGGGACAGACAATGATCATCAATCACCCCCTTCTCGGACCACGTGACGCTGCTGAATTCGTCTATCTGGGCGATGCGTCCCTGATCGACCGCCCCGACTGGCAAGCCGAAGATGCGATGGATCAATTTCACGCCTACGGCTATCTGCGCGACAATCCGGCAGGCGAGCACAAAGAGCTTTGGTATCACGAACAGGGTGATCGCTCATGGCTCGTTGTGACACGCAATACCTTGACCCATGAAATCACAAATGTGGAAATCGCCCGCGACGTGGCCCGCGCACGAGGACGAGACAAATGAGTCATGCGGGGCGTATTGATGGCGGACTGATAGACCGCAGCCAAGAGATCAAATTCCGGTTCAACGGAAAGTGGATGCGTGGCTTTGCCGGTGATACGCTGGCCTCAGCCTTGCTGGCCAATGGTCAGCTTCTGGTGGGGCGGTCGTTCAAGTACCACCGCCCGAGGGGTGTCTTTACCTCCGGGTCTGAAGAACCGAATGCCTTGGTTCAACTGCGCGACGGTGCGCATCAGGAACCCAACACGCGCGCCACGATGGTCGAGCTTTTTGAAGGGCTTACCGCAACGTCCCAAAACCATCGCGGATCGCTTGAGTATGATCTTCTGGCGGTCAACGATCTCGTCTCGCCATTCCTGTCCGCAGGGTTCTATTACAAGACGTTTATGTGGCCCAAAGCCTTTTGGGAAAAGCTTTATGAGCCTGTGATCCGGGCGGCTGCTGGCCTTGGCAAGCTCTCGATGCAGAATGATCCCGACGCCTATGACAAAGGGTTCCTGCATTGCGATCTTCTCGTCATTGGTGCAGGTCCGTCCGGTCTGATGGCGGCTCTGACAGCAGCGCGATCTGGTGCACGCATCATACTCGCTGATGAAGATTTTCGACCGGGTGGGCGGCTAAATGCAGAAACGCTAGAGGTCGCTGGAATGTCCGGTGCGGATTGGGCGGTTCAGGCCGTGGCGGAGCTGAGCAATATGCCCAATGTGCGCCTAATGACACGAACCACCGTTTATGGTGCGTATGACCACGGGGTCTATGGCGCTCTGGAACGGTGTACCGATCATCTGGCCGATAGCAGAGGCAAGCCACGGCAGATCCTGTGGCGCATCTATTCCAAACGGGCTGTTCTTGCCGCAGGTGCTACTGAGCGCCCGATCGCCTTTGGCAATAACGACCGTCCGGGCATCATGCTGGCGGGTGCGGTCCGGACGTATGGCAACCGCTACGGCGTCACTCCGGGTCAGCAGGTTGCCGTTTTCACCAACAATGACGACGGCTGGCGCACGGCGGCGGATTTGCAGGCCAAAGGTGTGAACGTGCCGGTTGTGATCGACAGTCGCGACAAACCTGCGACCCTGAACCTTCCCGGCGTCAAACACATTGCCGGAGAGGCCGTGATGGACACCGTGGGCCGCAAGGGTCTGAAGTCCATCACCTTGACCAGTGGTCGGGTCATCCCTGTGGATGCGCTGGCAGTCTCCGGTGGGTGGAACCCGAACGTGCATCTGACCTGTCACCAACGCGGAAGGCCAACTTGGCGAGACGAGCTTTGCGCCTTTGTGCCCGGAGGCGAATTGCCGGTCGGCATGGCGGTCGCTGGCGCGGCGAATGGTGCAATGACACTTGCCGCTGCTCTGGCCGAGGGTCACGTAAAAGCTGAAGCGCAACTGAAAGACCTCGGGATCAAAACCAAGCAGACCGATGTTCCAAAGGCAGAAGACGAACCACGCGACTGTGCCGCCTTCTGGCATGTAGGTGAAAGCAGGAAACGGGCTTGGGTTGATCTTCAGAACGATGTGACCGTCAAGGACATCAAACTGGCCAATACCGAAGGGTTCCGCTCGGTCGAATTGCTGAAACGCTACACCACCATGGGTATGGCCACGGATCAGGGCAAGACCTCCAACATTGCCGGACTGGCCATTCTGGCTGAGGAAGCTGGCAAAACGATCCCCGAAGTCGGAACAACGATCTTCCGCCCTCCTTATACACCTGTCCCTATCGGCGCATTAGCAGGTCGCGCGCGCGGCAAGGATTTCCGCCCCTATCGACTAACGCCATCACACAAGTGGGCTGAAGAAAACGGAGCTAGCTTTGTGACGGTTGGCAACTGGCTCCGGGCTGAATGGTACACGCGGGATGGCGAAAAGGGTTGGCGCGACTCAGTTGACCGTGAAGCGCGCATGACCCGCCAATCGGTTGGCATTTGTGATGTGACCACACTTGGTAAGATCGACATTCAAGGCAAAGACGCAGGCGCGTTTTTGGACAAGGTTTACTCCAACACCTTCTCAACGCTGCCCGTAGGCAAGGTCCGGTATGGATTGATGCTGCGTGAGGATGGTATTTGCTACGACGATGGCACAACAGCCCGTATGGGCGAAAACCACTATGTGATGACCACAACGACGGCCAATGCAGTGCTGGTTTTTCGCCGTCTGGAGTTTGCACGGCAATGTCTCTGGCCCAACATGGACGTGCATCTCATCTCAACCACGGATGGCTGGGCACAATTCGCCGTTGCCGGACCCAATTCGTGGAACCTAGTGCGCAAAGTGATCGATGCGGAATACGACATCTCGAACGAGGCGTTTCCGTTTATGGCCTGCGGACATGTTAACGTTTGCGGCGGTGTGCCTGCCCGGCTTTTCCGTATCTCATTCTCGGGTGAGTTGGCCTACGAGATTGCCGTACCTGCACGATATGGCAATTCCATGATGGGCGTTTTGAATGAAGCTGGCGCAGAATTTGACGCCGTGCCTTATGGTACCGAGGCGCTTGGCGTGATGCGGATCGAAAAAGGTCATGCCACAGCGAATGAGCTGAACGGTCAGACAACGGCACTGAACATTGGGTTGGGCAAAATGGTTAGCCAGAAGAAGGAATGCATCGGTCAGGTTCTGTCACAGCGCCCCGAGATGACCCGCGATGATGCGATCAAGCTCATGGGGTTTCGCCCGGTGGACCGTACGCGCAAGCTGATTGCAGGCTCTCATTTCCTGAACAAACATGATCCAGCCGACATGGACCATGATCAGGGCTGGATGACCTCGGTGGCTTACTCACCCAACCTCGGTCACCACATCGGGCTTGGCTTCATCAAGCAAGGAGACACACGCAAGGGTGAAATTGTGCGCGCAATCAGCCCGGTTCATGGCGTGGAAATGGATGTCGAGATTGTCTCGGCTCATTTCGTTGATCCAAAAGGGGAGCGTCTTCGTGGCTAAGTATACTCTGATCGCTGAACCGCCCCTTGCGGGCTACGATGAAACCTTCGGTGACATGCGCCTCGTTGCACCTGCGGATTTCGCATTGGTCTCTATTGCGTTGCCTCTGGGAGGTGAAGACAAAGCACTCAAGGCCATCAAGACCGGATATGGAGTGGACCTGCCCGAGGTCGGTGAATCTGTTCTGTCAAAAGACGGTAAGGCCCGGCTGTTGCGCATGGCTCAGGACCAGGCCTTCGTGATGTTCACATATGCGAAGCCCGACGCAGCACAGGTGGTGTCTAACCAGATCAAAGACAGCGCATATGTCACCGACCAAACCGATGTCTGGACGGCGCTTCGCCTGTCTGGCCCATCAAGCCGAAGTGCTCTGGAACGTATTTGCCCGATTGATCTAGACATCGAAGCCTTCGCGGAAGGTCACGTGGCTCGGACGGTCATGGAGCATTTGGGCGTCGTCATTTTGCGGGATGCTGCGGACAGCTTTGTCTTGCTCTCGGCAAGCTCGTCTGCGGGATCGTTTCTACATGCGGTAGAGACGTCAATTCGGAATATCATGTGAGAGGTGCGTCATTCATCTTTGCGGTGAGACCCGCCCGGGAAAGCGAAAGGATACGCACTGATGTATCTTCATAACTTCACCTCCAAACCGAGTGTTGAGCAAGGACTTGCAACACAACCCCGCAGTCTATCGAGCGATTTTGTGTTTGTATCTCAAGACAGGAGCGTGGAGTTCATCGCAAGTTCTTGTGCCCACGTTCTGAATTCTGCAAACCAGCTTCTGGAGAGAGCCGCCTATTCATGGACGCAGTTGAGCGCCACGGATTTACCGGGTGAAAGCCGCCCAATCTGTGGGCCGGACCAAACCCTGGTTCTCATCGGCGGGTCTGATCAGGCCTGGACTCCTGACCCTGAACAGTTGCGCATCCTGCGCTCTGCCATCCGAAGCGCCATGCGGGTTTGCGTCGTAGGGTCTGCCGTGTTTGTGCCTTTGACGGCTGGTGTGCTGGGCGCGAAAAAGTTGTCCGTTCATTCGGCGTTTCAAACCGGGGTGTCTGAGATGAACTCCTCGATTGAGATACATCCCGGGGCGACGTACCACAACAAATCGCTCAGCAGTGCCACGGGGCCTGCTGCTGCAATGCGCATGATGGTGGAATTGGTCGGATCGCGCGACGGCGATGTTGCAGCGATGGCACTGTCTCGTGACCTGGGGCTCAGTGATGGAGAAGCGCCATGTGGCACCGGTGAACACCTTCGGTTTCAGCGCATGTCGCAAGGTGACGAAGTTATTCAAGAAGCGCTTCAAATGATGGAAAATCACTTGGAGGATACGCTGACCGTAGCCCAAATTGCTGAGATTATTGGCGTCTCTCCACGAAAACTGGAGCGCAGCTTCGGGGATCGGCTGGGCCGATCTCCCTTGAAGGTTTACCGGGACTTGCGATTGCATCGTGCGCATACCCTCTTGGCGCAAACAGCTATGCCTTTGAGCGAGGTGTCTGTCGCCTGTGGCTTTTCAAACGTCACTTTGATGAAGCGCTGGTTTCACCAAAAATACGGGCAATTGCCTCATGATGTGCGGCGGCATGCCTTTTGCGGGACTGAGCACGCATAAAAAAGCCCGGCGAATTTCGCCGGGCTGTTGCTTATTTTGGTTTAAGTCCGTTTAACCCGCATTACGCGCTTCGCTGCGGAATTCGGTTTCGTCTGTCACAGCAAACCGACCGCCTCGAATTTTACGAAGCTTGCCCCCTCGCAACAGCTCTCCAAAGGAACGCAGACCATCTTCACGAGAATAGCTATCTGATGTAACTTCCTTTAGCTTGCTCATCAGCATTGGTCGCGCTGAATTCTCCCGACCAATGCTGATG
>JBCAZO010000090.1:0-8185 GCA_038532975.1 Pseudomonadota bacterium | reverse complement strand
GACGATCTCTACGGGCCAGGCCTCGCGACCGGACCGGGTGATGACCTCGATGACACGCCACTCCCGCCGTGCGACAACGACGCCTCGACGAACTGTGATGATGTTGTGGATGAGCTTTTTGACGGTCGCTACTACGTCAACGCCCAAACCGGCCAAAAAATCAATGGCGTGACCTTTGTCGAACTGGACGATGAAGTAGATGAGTTCATTTCACGCCGCCGCCTTGATTGGGAAGAGGCCTGGGGCTTGATGTCCCCTGATGAGTATGGCGACCTTACAGGCGACCGTACCCCGGATAACGAGTACGAAAACTCTGCCAGCAACGTCAGTGGCTCTGAAAAAGACACACGCATGTCGAATGTCTGTACTGCAGCCAAGAATAATGGCGTGGTGATCTACACGATCGGTTTTGAGATCGGCGAAGGCGGCACGGCCGAGACCGCGCTCAAGAACTGCGCCACCTCGCACTCGCATTACTATCGTGTCGAGGGGGTTGATATCAGCTCTGCGTTCAGCTCCATCGCGGGCAACGTGCAATCGCTGAGGTTGACACAATGATACGTAGATTACGCAAAATCTCGGGCCGTATGGCCCGGGAGGATGACGGAAATTCCACCATCGAGTTTCTCTTCATTTTCCCGGTCTATATATCATTTATGATCATGTCGGTTGAGCTTGGTATCATAACCATGCGCCACACCATGATCGAACGTGGTATGGACATTGCCGTGCGAGAATTGCGGCTTGGCACCGGCACTGCACCCCAGCACGATGAGATCAAAGATATTATCTGCGAAAACGCACTGGTGGTGTTCAATTGCCAAGATAACCTGAAACTCGAAATGTCGCCGGCTGATCTTTATGCATTCAACACGCTGGACACCTCGGTCGACTGCACCGATCAGGCCGAACCAGCAAAGCCAGTGCGCACCTTCACGCCCGGTCAGCAGAACGAATTGATGATGCTGAGGGCCTGCTACAAGTATAATCCGCTCTTCCCGGAATCCGTTCTGGGATCGGCTTTGGATGTCGACTCCAGCGGTCAGGCCGCCATCATATCAATGACCGCTTTTGTACAGGAGCCGATCTGATGAAGATGCTGTATGCTCGTTTCAAAACCGCGGTGACGTGTTTCCGGGAAGACATGCGCGGCTCGTTTATGGTCGAATCCGTCATTGTGATCCCCCTGCTTTTCATTGGCATCGCCGCAACATTCGAATTTTTTGAGGTGCACCGCTACAAAAGTGCACGCGAAAAGGCGACTTACACGGTCGCAGATATGATTTCGCGCGAACAAGCCGTGCCTGGGGCCGTTTCGCAGAACGGTCTAACGTCAACATACCTCGACAACGCACTGGTTTTATTTGACGAAATTGCACGCGACGGCGGTGGAAATCAGATCCGCGTTTCGATTGTGCAATATAACCTTGCAGAAGATATCTATGAGGTCGTATGGTCCCAAGTGCGTGGTGACGGACCTCCAGGCAATAACCTTGAACCTCTCACAACGGATGACACGCAAAATGATCACTCCCGTCTCCCGCTTATGGATGATGGTGAGCAGGTTATTCTCGTCGAATCCAGCTCACTGTTTGAGCCCTTGTTTGGTCTTGCGCTGGACGATTTGATCATCAACACGCGGATGTTTACTGCAATCCGGTTTGATCCCAGAATGTGCTACGAAGGGGTTTGCTCACCACCTGGCGGCACTGCGGACACGAGCGATGATGACGATGCGGCAAATGCCGAAGGTGACAGCTCAACCTAGTCCGTCAGTCTACTGAAATCTCACCGCGTATCAGCGCGGTGACGATATCGGCCATGGCCCTTGATTGTGCACCCGGTGTGACACCTCCGACGCCAATCCGCTTGCCAAAACGCCACCAAAGCCCCGGCTGCCATCGCGCCGGGGCTTTCTTTTTGAGCTTGATGAGAAAACCATTGGACGGCTTGAAGGCAAAAATCCCACGATCCAGCGCCTCGATCTGATCGAGCGGGGCAATCACCTCTCCGTCGCTGGTGCGTAATCCTTCTCGGGTCAGTTCCACGGCAAGCGCCGTGGCCCGACGCATGGCCTCAGCCAACCAAAGCGAGAGCCCACCGATCAGGATCAAAAACGCCTGCCAGACCACAGCATCCGGCGGCCGAGCCATCGCCACATAGACCGACAGAAACCCCAGCACAGCCATAGCACCGACCCCGAGCATGCGGCGCCCGGGTGAGGCGCGCACAATTGCCAGAACCTCTGAATTGGATGTCATTGTGGATCCTGCCTGGCTCTTGTTTTGGATTTACGCGCCCACCGTTTGGCGCACCATTTTCCAATATAGCGTTTCCACCTCGGGCAGTGAAAGCCGCCCCTGCTTGCGAAACCACGTGTTAACGCCCGTGAGCATTGCAATCAATGCCATCGCTGTGATGCGCGGCTCCTGGACCGAGAACACACCTGCACGCGCGCCTTGCGCGAGAATATCCTCCAGTGACGACTCATATGTCCGCCGCAATGCGCCAATCGCCTCAAAATTCCCGGGGCTGAGATTGCGCAGCTCCATGTAGGAAATGAACACCGCATCGGCTCTTTGTGTGTTGAAGCGGATATGAAACCGCGTGAACGCTTCCAGCGCCGAGACCGGATCCGTCTCTCCCACGCGGCCTGCCTCCTGCTCCCATCCCGCCAAAAGGTCATCCATATGTGCCTTGAGCAGGTCAAACAAAAGGCTTTGTTTGTCAGAGGTATAGTTGTAAAGCGCTCCGGCTTGCACCCCCACCTCGGTTGCAATCTGGCGCATCGACACGGCCGCAAACCCGTGTTGCGCGAAAAGCCGCAGCGCGGCATCACGGACTTTGGGTCCGGTGATATCGGAATGGGATCCTTGTGTGCGTGCCATGGTGAAAGGCTTAACTGAACATGTGTTCATATAAAAGCCCTGCTTGCTTGCGGCCCTAAACTAATGGCATGAGATAGTCATGCGTTCGAAACGACAACTCTGTTTGCTACCTCCGCTGCTATGCCGTGGCGTTTTGCTCTTTGTCGGCGTCTCCCTTGCGGCCTGCACACAGTTTCCGGACCTGAACCAAAGTGTCAGCCCCGAGGCGCGCAACGGGGATTTTCCCGCCCTCGTTCCGGTTGAGGTTTTGCGGGCGGATGCGCCACCGCAGCAGGTGACTGACACAACCACAACCTCGCTGGAGGCCCGCGTCGCCGCTTTGCGCAGCCGTGCAAGCCGGCTGAAGGGAACGGTGCTCAACAGATCAGCACGTGCCCGGCTTGAGCAAAAACCCGACATCCCTGCCGAAGGCTAGCTGCGCAGGTTTCAAACCGCATTAAAAACCTGCGTTGCAAGCACGCGCGCGGCGCGGTACATCGCCCCCAACTGCAACACATCCAGCATATGGAGACTGCCATGACCGCCCCTCTACGTCTCGGGATTGCCGGATTGGGCACCGTTGGCTCCGGCGTGGTGAAAATCGTGCGTCAAAAAGCCAACCTTTTGGCACAACGCGCTGGACGCGCAATTGAGATCACCGCCGTCTCTGCCCGCACCCGCAACAAGGATCGCGGCGTCTCTTTAACCGGCTATGCCTGGGAAGATGACCCGGTGAAACTGGCCACACGCGACGATGTGGATGTGTTTGTCGAGTTGATGGGCGGCTCGGATGGCCCGGCCAAAGCCGCGACCGAAGCCGCCATCGCGGCAGGCAAGGACGTCGTCACCGCCAACAAGGCACTTTTGGCGTTACACGGCAATGGTTTGGCCAAGGCCGCAGAAGACGCCGGTCAGGTGCTGCGCTTTGAAGCGGCTGTGGCTGGTGGCATTCCGGTGATCAAATCCCTGACCGAAGGGCTGGCCGGCAACGAGATCACCCGCGTCATGGGTGTGATGAACGGCACTTGCAACTACATCCTGACACGGATGCAAAGTGCGGGCCTGCCTTATGACGAGGTCTTTGAGGAGGCCAATCAACTGGGCTATCTTGAAGCCGACCCGACCCTTGACGTGGGCGGCATTGACGCCGGGCACAAGCTGGCGCTGCTGGCCTCGATCGCTTTTGGCACGCAAGTTGACTTTGACGGTGTGTCGCTCGAAGGCATTCAGAACATCACCATCGAGGACATCCATCAGGCCGCCGACATGGGCTATCGCATCAAGCTCTTGGGTGTGGCGCGCAAAACCGGGCGTGGTCTGGAACAACGCATGTCACCCTGCCTGGTGCCCGACACCAGTCCGCTGGGTCAACTCGAAGGCGGCACCAACATGGTCGTGCTCGAAGGCGATGCGGTCGAACAGGTCGTGCTGCGCGGACCGGGCGCAGGCATGGGGCCAACGGCCAGCGCGGTTATGAGCGATGTGATGGACATCGCACGCGGCCTGCGTATTTCAACCTTTGGCATCCCCGCCAGAGAACTGGCCGAAACGCCGCCCGCCACAACCGCCACGCCCGTGCCCTACTACCTGCGCATGGCGCTGCATGACAAACCGGGCGCATTGGCCAAGGTGGCCACCGTTCTGGGCAATGCCGGCGTGTCCATCGACCGAATGCGGCAATACCGTCATGACAACGAAACTGCCCCTGTTCTGATCGTTACCCATAAAACTGCGCCCGCCGCTCTGGACGAAGCTCTGACTGAGATGACCAGCCTCGATGTCCTCGCTGGCGCACCCGTCGCGCTCAGAATCGAAAGCGTTTAACCCACCCTTTTCCTTGTGTAACAGCTGCCCGGCAGCTAATGGTTTTTGCGATTTGAGCCCGAAGGAGCTTTCATGACCCAAGACTTTGATGATGCCACCCTTTCGCTGGCTCTGGCGCGTGTGTCTGAACAGGCCGCGCTCGCCTGTCGGCCCTTGATTGGCCATGGCGACGAGAAAGCCGCCGATCAGGCCGCCGTGAATGCCATGCGCGAAGAATTGGGAAAAATGGATATCGCCGGTACCGTGGTCATCGGTGAAGGCGAACGAGACGAAGCTCCGATGCTCTATATTGGCGAGGAAGTCGGCAGCGGAAACGGGTCCGCCGTTGATATTGCCCTCGACCCGCTGGAAGGCACCACCATCACCGCCAAGGCCATGCCCAACGCGCTGACCGTGATTTCCATGGCCCCGCGCGGCACGATGCTGCACGCACCGGATGTTTACATGGATAAGCTCGCCATTGGTCCGGGGTATCCCAAGGACGTTGTGTCCTTGGACATGTCGCCCGAAGAACGCGTCACCGCCCTGGCCAAGGCCAAAGGCTGTGCGCCTTCGGATATCACAGTTTGCGTTCTGGAACGCCCCCGCCACGAAGACACCATCGCGGCTCTGCGCAGCACCGGTGCCGCGGTCTATCTCATTGGCGATGGCGACGTGGCCGGTGTCATGCACTGCACCGATCCCGAGGCCACCGGCATCGACATGTATATGGGGTCAGGCGGCGCGCCCGAGGGCGTGCTGGCCGCTGGCGCGCTAAAATGTCTGGGCGGTCAGATCTGGGGCCGCCTCTTGTTCCGCAACGATGACGAAAAAGGTCGTGCCACCAAGGCCGGTATCACTGATCTTGACCGGGTCTACAGCCGCGATGAGCTTGTCTCATCCGATGTGATCTTTGCCGCCACAGGTGTGACGCAAGGCTCGCTTGTTGCCGGTCTGAAACCTGGGCCAGGCTATATTGAGACACAAACGCTTCTTTTACGCTCATCAACCGGCGAACGCCGTGTCATGACCTGCCGCCACCCGGTCGCGTGACCGGCTTTCTTGGCGTCTCCTCTTCCCTGACGGGTCGACAATGGGTCGGACCCTCGCCCGAGACGGATCGGTTGGCCGAAGCCATGGCACAGGCCACTGCCCTGCCCCGCGCAATCTGCCAAACCCTTGCCCGGCTCGGTGTCGAGAGTGCCACGGCGGAGGCCTATCTTGCGCCCAAACTACGCGATCTGATGCCTGATCCGCGCAGTTTGAAAGATATGGAGACCGCTGCCGCGCGATTTCTACAAGCAGTTGCGGCAAATGAGAAAATCGCAGTCTTCGCCGATTACGATGTCGATGGCGGCTCGTCCGCAGCGCTTCTCATTGATTGGCTGCGCCAGATGGGGCGCAACGCAACCCTTTATGTGCCCGACCGCATCGACGAAGGCTACGGCCCCAATGCCCCGGCCATGGCCGAGCTTGCGGCGGCGCATGACCTGATCCTCTGTGTGGATTGTGGCACGCTGAGCCACGACGCCCTTGCCGCTGCCAATGACGCGGATGTGATCGTGCTGGATCATCACCTCGGAGGCGAAACCCTGCCGCCTGCTTTGGCCGTGGTAAACCCGAACCGACAGGATGAGACCGGAGAACTGGCCCATCTCTGCGCGGCCGCCGTTGTGTTTCTGATGCTGGTCGAGGCAGGTCGCCAATTGCGGGAAGCAGGTCAGAAAGGCCCCGACCTCATGGCGATGCTCGATCTTGTGGCCCTGGCCACTGTCGCAGACGTCGCCCCCTTGCGCGATGTGAACCGCGCATTTGTGCGCACAGGGCTTGCCGTGATAGCCAACCGCGCACGCCCTGGGCTTGTGGCTCTGTCTGACGTGGCCCGGCTTGAGTCCGCGCCCAATTCCTATCATCTCGGCTTCGTTCTGGGACCACGCGTGAACGCCGGGGGGCGGGTCGGACGCTCCGATCTAGGCGCACGTCTTCTGGCAAGCAGTGACCCCAATGAGGCCAGGGCGCTGGCCGAAAAACTCAACGAACTCAATGCGGAACGTCAGGATGTTGAGGCAGGTGTGCGTGCGGCCGCGATGGATCAGGCCGAGGCTCGCGGGCTGGACACCCCGCTAGTCTGGGCCGCCGGGGACGGCTGGCATCCCGGCGTCGTCGGCATTGTCGCCTCGCGCCTGAAAGAGGCCACCAACCGCCCCGCCATTGTCATCGGCTTCGACGGTGAGGAAGGCAAAGGATCAGGCCGCTCAGTCTCGGGCGTCGATCTGGGTCATGCGATCCAGAAACTGGCCGCCGAGGGGCTCTTGATCAAGGGCGGCGGACACAAGATGGCCGCTGGTCTCACGGTGGCTCGCGAGAAGCTTGAGGCCGCCATGGCGCGCCTTTCTGAGCTTCTGGAACGACAAGGCGCAGGACAGGCAGGACCCGCCGACCTGCGGCTGGATGGGTTGCTGATGCCCGGTGCAGCCACAACCGAGCTTGTCGAACAGATTGAGGCCGCTGGTCCCTTTGGCGCAGGCGCGCCAGGTCCGCGCTATGCCTTTGCCGATCAAGGCATCAGCTTTGCCAAACGCGTGGGCGGCAGCCACCTCAAACTGCGTTTTGGCGATGGCACTGGCCCCACCCTCGACGCCATTGCCTTCGGCGCCTTTGACGGCCCTCTGGGTCAAGCCCTCGAGCAACACGGCGGCGCACGCTTTCACCTGGCCGGACGGCTCGACATCAACACCTGGGGTGGTCGCCAAACCGTGCAACTGCGGCTGGAAGATGCTGCACCTGTCGGATAAAGCGCGACAAAGGACATATGCGCGTCGCACCGAGGTAAGATTCTGCAATTTGCCCCTTGCGCAATGCCCCGGTTTTCCCTAGGAAACGCCTCACGCCAAGGCATGGCCCGTTCGTCTATCGGTTAGGACGCCAGGTTTTCAACCTGGAAAGAGGGGTTCGATTCCCCTACGGGCTGCCAGTTTACCCCCGCCAAAATCTGCTTTTTAACGTTTGCATGAGACTTTCTTACGGTTTCATACCATTGGGTGACCATGTTGCGGTGCGCATCTGAAAATGAAAGGGTGTCAGAATGTTCAAAGTTGATTTCAAGCCAAAATCCGCTTTGATCACATCAAGAAAGATGCGGTTTAAGCAAGTTCTTGATGCCGCGGTCAAACTGAATTCTAAAATGGGAATGGTTTGTGCGACTGTACGCGCAGTGAATTGCCAGAAGTCAGTGGGCACCTATGCAACAACCATGATCTGCAATCATTTCACACAGCGGAAGGCTGATAAATTTGCCCCGTGATCCCCGGTACGACGCCCTGTTTGAGCCGATAGATATCGGGCCTGTCACCGCGCCCAACCGGTTTTACCAGGTGCCGCATTGCACCGGCATGGGGTGGCTCAGGCCGCGCATGGTGGCAGAGATGCGCGGCATGAAAGCCGAAGGCGGCTGGGGTGTTGTGTGCACCGAGTACAACTCTATACATCCAACGTCTGATGACCTGCCGCACCCG
>JBCAZO010000089.1:0-8224 GCA_038532975.1 Pseudomonadota bacterium | reverse complement strand
CGTCCAACTCGCCACGCAGGTCAGCCGTCAGCTGTGTGGGCGAGTGCACCCAGAGATCACCATTCTCCAGCCGCGCCACCGTGGCGCGGGTCGAGAACGGAAATCCATAAGATGTGATGGCTGGGTGCACTCGCCCACACAGCTGACGGCTGACCTGCGTGGCGAGTTGGACGCAATGGGGCCTGTGCGGCACCTGATTGCCCCGAACCAAATCCACTTTGTGAATATCCCGGACTGGTGTGCGGCTTATCCGGATGCGACGTTTTGGGCCGCCCCCGGCGTACAGGACCGGGCGGCAAAGAATGGGCTGAGCCTTCCTAACAGCACCGCCTTGCGTGCAGATGGGCCTGAGGCGCCGTGGGAGGGGCAGATTGACCAGCTCATCGTGCGCGGCAGCCGATGGCACAAAGAGGCGGTGTTCTTTCACCGTGCGGGGGAGACGCTTGTGCTGACGGATCTCATTGAGGCGTTTGAAACAGAAAAACTGCCGGCGCATTGTCGGCCTTTCGTATGGCTTAACGGGATTGATGACAGTGACGGCAAGACGC
This sequence comes from Pseudomonadota bacterium, assembly GCA_038532975.1. GTDB lineage: Bacteria > Pseudomonadota > Alphaproteobacteria > Rhodobacterales > Rhodobacteraceae > Roseovarius. The sequence goes on along the minus strand of JBCAZO010000089.1, from coordinate 7,676 downwards.
CGCCTCTGATCGCCTGGAGCTTTCGGGACAAAGACGCGTTTGCCGAGGATATCGAGCAGATGATCCAGTGGAGACCACGCCGCGTGATCCTGGCCCATGGGCGCTGGTACGAACGAGATGGCGTGGCGGAATTGGAACGCGCCTTTCGCCGGGTGCTGCGCGCGCGGCGCTGGGACAGCGCGATTCAGGACATGAAGGACCGCCAAAACGCCCAACGGTAGGCTTGTGACAAATCGCGGAGCCTCCGGCGGGGATACTTTTCAGCAAAAAGAAAAGGCGGGTTTGGAGCTTTCTTTTTGCCGCGCAATTGATCGATGATCACCGGATGATGTTCATGCGCAGTTTTAGCTTACGACGGCTCTCTTGCGGCAGGTGGCGGTTGAGGTAGCGGTTCACCAGACCGAAAATCCCGATCACAACCAGTGTTAACAAGATGAAATACCCGGCCAGGATCGGGTAGGGAACAAACGGGTTGAACGTCTTGTCGGCGAAATAATTGGCGTAATAGAGCGCATCGCCGCGCTGCTGCCAGGCGGGGAAGGCCGAGAAAAAGACCAGCGTGGTGGCATGAAAGAGAAAGATCGCCTCGTTGGTGTAGGCCGGCCAGGCGAGCCGCAGCATGGTGGGCCAGATGATCTTGCGAAAGCGCGGCCAGCCGGAGAAGCCATAGGCATCCGCCGCCTCTACATCGCCTTTGGGGATGGAGCGGAGCGCGCCGTAGAAAATCTCGCCGGAATAGGCGGCGGTGTTGAGAAACAGCACGATGAGCGCACCCAGCCAGGCGGCGGTGAAGGGATCAAAGATGGGGTTCACCTGTTTCAGGCTGAGAAAGGCGAAATAGGCAAAGAAGAACTGGATGAAGAGCGGCGAGCCACGAAAGAGGAAGATGAACCATTCCGACGGTTTGCGCAGCAAAGGGTTTTGCGCGCCTTTGCCAAGCGCCACGGCGGTGGCAAGGAAAAAGCCGCACAACAGAGCCAGCGCTCCGAAATACACGTTCCAGATCATGCCCGAACCGATCAGGGTGAATTGCTGACAGAGGGTGAAATCCTCTTTCGGCAAAAGCCGCTCGCCAAACCCGATTGAGCGAAAGGCGTAGGCCTGCACTGTTTCCCAGCAGCTCATGCCGCGGCCTTTCTCTGGGATTCGCCGCCGGTGGTGGCCTGCCCATGGGTGAGGCGGGTCATGAGGCGTTCAAGGAAGATCTCAGAGACCTTGGTCAGGCCGAGATAGAAGGCCAGGAGCGCCAGGAAATACCACATACGCCAGTCGCCATGCGGGTAGTCGGTAAAGCGTGGCAGGGCCGTGCCGCCCAACTCGCGGGCCCAGTAGACGATGTCTTCTACGCCAAGCAGGAACAAGAGCGGTGTGGCTTTGGTGAGCACCATCCACAAGTTGCTTAGCCCGGGAATAGCATAGACCCACATTTGCGGCACCAGGATGCGCCAGAAGCTTTGGCGCGAGGTCATGCCATAAGCTTCGGCTGTTTCAATCTGCGCGCGCGGCACGGCGCGCATGGCGCCGAAGAGCACGTTTGCCGCAAATGCGCCGAAAACGATGGCAAAGGTCAGAACCGCGAGGAAGAAGCCATAGGTTTCATGCACCCATTGCGGGGCATCACCCAAAGGCAGTTTGGCGGCCTGGCAGACGATGAAGTCATTGCCCTGGCGCACCGGTTCGGACCAGTCGGGGCATTTGACTTTGTGGCGGATCCACTCAAACGCCTGATCGAGGGCGATGACGAAAAAGAGGAAAAACGCGATGTCGGGCACGCCGCGCACGATGGAGATATACCCCTTGCCGAGCCAGCTAAGTGGCGCAAACCGCGATCTGGCCGCCGTTGCCCCGGCAAAGCCAAAGGCGAGCGCAGTTGGGGCGGTGATGGCCAGAAGCACAAGCACCGTGATCACCGAGTAGTAGAGGTTAACGTGCTTGCCCGTGGTCAGATAACAGGACAGCCAGCGCAGGTTTTCAAGGGTCGAAGGATCGGTGCAATACGCAAACATGTTATGCCGCCTTCGCCATCAAATAGGGTAAGGCAGTGTCAAGCACCGCTGTGGGATCTTCGAGCTGTGGCAAGTGACCCAAGCCCGGCATTGGATGTATCTCGCACCCAATTTCTTCGGCAAGTGCCATGCCGCGATCGAGCGGAATCCATGGATCGTCAGCGCCCCAAATCACTTGAACAGGGCGGGATATCGTATTGAGTTCATTTTCAATCTCGGCTGTCAGCGCTTCATCGGCCTGGGCAAACTGGCGGTAGAAGGCGCGCTGTCCTTCCTGATCAAGCCATGGGGCTTGCAGAGCGGCACGATCTTTCTGGTCGAGCGGTTTGATGAGTGCGCCACTGATATAGGCTTTCACAACAGCCGCATGGATATGTGGCGGAAGGCCCAGGAAAGCCTCGATATGGTGTCCGACATGCTCAAAGAAGTCCGATCCCCAAGGGCGCATCATCACGATATTCATCAAAAGCGTGCGGTCATAACGGGCGTCATGCAAAAGCTGCGCACGCAAGCAGATCGCACCGCCGAAATCATGCGCCCAGACGGAGGGTGCCTCAAGCTGCCAGAAGGATATCATTTCGGCGAAAATGACGGCCTGCGCATCAAGACCCGTGGGCTGATCCAGCGCCTTATCCGATTGACCAAAGCCTGGCATGTCGTACCAGTGGACCGTAAAATAGGTGGCCAGTGTTGGGATCACGCGGTGCCAAGCATATGATGACCAAGGCCAGCCATGTGCCAGCACAAGAGGCGGTCCATCCCCCGCTTTTCCCCAGGCGATGGTGCCAAGTTGGCTGTCATGCGTGTGATTTAGGTGCCAGGCCATATGCCCCCGAAAGGCCGGAGAAATCTGCGCCCCGGGCAGTGCCGGAGCGCAGCAAGATCAGATCATTCGAAAGTCGAGGAGACTTCCCATTTCTTGATCATTTCATTGAGGCTGCCATCATCTTTCATAGATTGGATAGCTGCGTCAAACTTGGCTTTCAACTCGCCGTCGGATTCGCGGATGCCCATGCCGACACCACCGCCCAGTGGCACGTCCGGGCCGACAAAGCTCAGGTCGCCATCTTCGGCCACGATGGGCGCGAGATAGGATTTATCCGCCAAAACCGCGTCCGCCTCACCGCTTTTTACAGCGGCGATGGTTTCTTCAGGGGTGGCGAATTCGACCAGTGTTGCACCCGATTCAGCGACAAAGCCAGCCTGGATTGTGCCGGTTTGCGCCGCGATTACGCCGCCTTCCAAATCAACATCATCGGAGGCCGCGACATAGGCGGACGGATCTGGTGGCGTGTAGTTTGTTGTGAAATCAATGACTTCGTCGCGCTCGTCCGTGATCGACATACCCGCGATGATGGCATCATAGTTGCCATTCACCAGGTTCGGGATGATCGAGTCCCATTCGTTCGTGACCCACTCACAAGTCAGCTCGGCGCGCGCGCAAAGCTCATCACCCAGTTCCCGCTCAAAGCCGTCGACTTCGCCGGCGTCATTGAGAAAGTTCCAAGGGGCGTAGGCACCCTCAGTGCCAAGACGGATGGTTTTCTCATGCCCGTCGGCCATTGCAAGACCACTGGACAGTGCCAGGGCCAATGCGGAAACGATTATTTTTTTCATGTGTTTACTCCCTTTTCTTCAAGTTGATTTTCAGGCGGCCATGGTTGAGCTTAGAAACTGCTGCAGCCGTTCTGATTTCGGGGCGCCGAAGAGTGTTTCGGGCGCGCCTTCTTCTTCGATGAGGCCTTGATGGAGAAAGATCACGTGATCCGACACATCATGGGCCAGCTTCATATCATGTGTGACAATCATCATGGTGCGGCCTTCCGCTGCCAAATCCTTGATAACTTTCACAACTTCCTGTTCCAGCTCGGGGTCAAGCGCCGAGGTGGGTTCGTCAAACAAAAGCGCTTCGGGCTCCATGGCCAGCGCACGGGCAATGGCCGCGCGCTGCTGCTGCCCGCCCGAGAGCTGTGCAGGGTAGACATCGCATTTATCACCAATGCCCACTTTATCGAGGTATTTGCGGGCCGATGTCTCGACCTCGCCGCGGTCCCGGCCCAGCACAGTCACCGGAGCCTCCATCACGTTTTCCAGAATGGTCAGATGTGCCCAGAGGTTGAACTGCTGGAACACCATGCTCAGGTTCGTGCGAATCCGCAGAACCTGTTTGGCATCGGCAGGGCGGCGCGACATGGCCTGACCTGACCATTTCACCGGCTCACCTTTAAAAACGATATCGCCGTCCTGGCTGTCTTCCAAAAGGTTGGCACAGCGAAGAATGGTGGATTTGCCAGAGCCTGATGAGCCGATCAGTGACACTACATCGCCGCGCTTGGCGGTGATATCTACACCTTTGATGACCTCCAAAGACCCATAGGCTTTGTGCAGGTTGCGAATTTCAATGACAGGTGTCGTGTCGGACAATGGCAGCTTCCGGTCAGGTGGCGGATGGTTAACACCCGGTACTAGGACGCAAAAATTTGCACAATGCAACTTTCAAATCGCCGAAAAACACCGTTTGATTGGTGATTTCGCCACCAAAGTGCAGTTTTCAGGCTTCTTTCCGCAACGTCAACCATTGGGCGGTACTGGCGTTCGCACGCTGAGATAGTGCTCTGCGGGGATGTCCGCGAGACCGTAAAGCGAGAGGGCGTCGCGGTCTGTGTCGCTCAAATTATCGATAGCCTTGGACAGGGCCATTCGGATCTGGGCCGCATCGCGGCTCAGGGCGGTGATATAGGGCAGGGTCGGTGTTGGGTCAGTACGCGCAACCACGCGCAATTGCGCCGCAAACTTATCATAGCGTTGGATGTGCCGCCAAGTCAGAGCGTCTATCGCGGCCAGGTCGGCTTGGCCGTCGGCAACCGCTTGGGCGGAAAAGCTGTGTCCGCCGGTTGGACGTGTACTTGTAAATGTAAATCCGCGGTCATGCGCATAGTTGGCGGGCGCGGCCCAGCCGCTTTGCGACAGGGGTTCGTTATAAGCGAAGGGGGCGTCGGCATAGTCTCTGACGTCCTCGCGTTGATCGTCGGCGCGCGCAACGAAAACCGAGTAATATTCGCCGGGCTCACAGCCCTCCAACCGGTTATCTGGAGCGCCCAAGAGCTGCACTTTGCCATGCAGGCGTGCGCGGTAAGGGAAGCCGCAGGTTTGCGATAGCACCAGATCGGGTGAAGCCCAGTGATCCCAGATATTGCCGCCACGTTCCAACGCGTCCGGTCCAAATTCAAGGAGTTCCCGCGTTGCGACCCATAGCCGGTCGTTGGCCGCCTGTAATTCGGGGCGGTCATACATTGGCAGGCTGGCAATCATCTGGTTTTATCCAGCGTTTTCAATGCGCTGCCGGGCGAGGGCGCTGTCGCGATCATTCACGCCCAGCAGATTGGCCGCTAGACGGATCAGTGCATCTTCTTCGGCATCGCGGGCGCCGTCTGCGAGGGCGACTTTCCAAAGCGCCTCGACCACGCCGATACGGTCTTCATAGGCCACGGCATCCTTTATCGCACGGGTAAAACGCACGGTGTCTGGGGCCTCGGATTCCAGCGTTTCCGCCTCGCTGCGCAAGGTCCGCGTTTCGGTTGCATTCAAACCGTACCGCGCCGATAGAATGCTCTCGATGCGCATGGCTTCAGAGGCGGAGTATTCACCATCCGTGCGTGCCAGCCGCACCAATAGCGCAGAAAGCGCAAGCCGCGCGTCGCTGTCGGTCAGCGGCTCGGGTTCTGGTGCGACCAAATTTTTGAGAAAATCAGCAAACATGGGATTGCATATAGGCGAAAGGCCGGGGCGCGCCAATGGGCGACGCGCGGATTATCCCATTTGCTCCATTGCCTTGGCCTTGGCCGCAACGCTGTCCTCTTCGCTCAGTCCCAAAGCGGTCTGCACCTCAGAGACCACGTTAATTTCCTCTGATTGGACGGAGCCATCGACGAGAACCACCTCCCACAGCGCTTCCAGAGCATCAAGGCGGGCGTCAAAACTTACCATTTCTCTGATAATTTGGGCAAATTTGTCGGTGTCCGGCGCTTCTTTGTCCAGGCGCTCACAGGTGGCGCGCATTTTGGCGGCCTCAATGGGTCCTAAGCCAAAAAGCCGCGTTAAGAGCTTATCAATCTGGCTGATTTCAGCAAAGGCATATTCCAGGTCAGACTTGGCCACCCGCACAAGCAACGTGCCCAGTGCCAGCTTCTCGTCCGGTTCGGGCAGGGGTGCAGGCTCTGGCGCGTCAAAGGCGTGCAGCAAGCGGTGCAGGAATGATTTCGCGTCCATGGTCCGGTCCTTTTGCTATCCGTTAAAGCCTTCCACGATGACAAGATCGCCGGTCGAAATCGGATCCCGCAGCGCCTTGGCCGCCTGATAGGTTTGAGAGTTGTAGCATGCCAGCGCTGCTTTATAGGTGGGAAACTCTATCACCACGGTACGTGCCCGGGCCGCACCTTCGCGCAGTTCACGTGCGCCGCCCCGCACCAAAAAGCGCCCGCCAAATTCGGCAAATGCGACGGCGTTGGCGGTTTTGTAGGCCTCATACCCTTGCGGGTCGTCCACATCCACATGGGCCACCCAATATCCCTTTGCCATACTGTCCTCTCTGCGCGTGATTTTGCGCAATTCTGCTTTAGGAAACACAGCTTTGCAATCTTGAGTGTGAATGTCTCAATCGCGTCACATTTGCACCCAAGAAATAGCGCTTTCCGAGCCGATAAATTGGGCTCAGGACGCGTGACTTTTGTAAATGTGAGGCAAGATGCCAGCAGAGGCAACTTTCAAGGACTTTAACTGGTCCAAAGGCACCCCGGACGAACAGCTTGAGCTGGCCCAGACAGGGACAGATGATGAGCTGCGCGCGTTGGCTATGGCCTATGATTGGGCGGCCCATCCACAAGTTGTTCTGGGCTGGATCATGGCGCAGAAATGCATTGATCTTGGCTCGGCGATCACAGCCTTCCTGAATGGTGAACCAGAGCGGTTCAACTACATGCCCAAACGCGATGTGCCAGAGCGTTGGAAATCCACGGCGCGATTGTTGGACAACATCTGCCTGCGGGTGAACTCTGGCTTCTACCTGGCGTGGCCGGACCGCGATGTGCTGGACCGGCGCAGGCTTGATCGCTGGCTCATTGCCCAGGCGAAGGATCGTGAAGACAACCGGCAGGGTCGGTTTGTGCTTGATGAGGCGATTGTCGCCACGCTGACCAAAAATGAGCTGCGTCTGGATCGCGAGCATGAAACGGCTGTTTATGCCGAAAACCAAAGCCTTTTGCGCGACCTTCTCAGCCCGGTGATGGAGCTGGGTGTGTCGCGTCGCATGCTGCGCTATTTACCCGAGGAGGAAACCGAAGAGCGCGACCTGCGCAAGCCGGTGCCGCGCAAGCGGCTTTCCAAAAGCGAATAAGCCGAAGCTTTATACCAGCCGCGATGTCTCCAACGCCGCACGCACGAAATCGGCAAAGAGCGGATGCGGGGCAAAGGGCTTGGATTTCAGCTCGGGGTGGAACTGCACGCCGATGAACCAGGGGTGATCTTCCCATTCCACGATTTCCGGCAGGCGACCGTCGGGTGACATGCCCGAAAAGATCAGGCCGCATTTCTCCAGCTTTTCGCGGTATTTGGTGTCGACCTCATAACGGTGGCGATGGCGCTCGTCGATGGCGAGGCTGTCATAGACTTCGG
>JBCAZO010000088.1:0-8233 GCA_038532975.1 Pseudomonadota bacterium | reverse complement strand
CGACACGCTTTAGAACTGTGTGATCGGCCAAACTGGCAAAGGGCGCGGCCAACTCAGTGCCTGGCTTTCCCTTCGTCAATCTCGCTCGGTTTTGCAGATGTGCGACGAGACGCGTGCCAATCCCGGACCATTCGTGACGTAAGGCAATCACCGGGATGTCATCGCGCTGTGCCAGCGCCACCTCACGGGCCACGGCTTTCTCGACCCGGGAACGTGTTTGCGCGTCATAGTGCACATCATCCCAGCACGCCGCTTGCAAGTCCACAAGCAAAAGCGCCCGTCCGGGCCGCGCGCCGATCAACGGTCCTTCCGTCGCGCGCACCATGTAACGCGCTGAGGCCCATAGCCAAATCGCTATGCAAAACAAAAGAAAAAGGACGACGGACCAGAACATGAAAATCGTTTTTTAAGGTCGCTTACGGGATGTCAAATCTGGTGTATTGGCTTTTCTAGGGCCGAATATGCTTGTTTTGCATGATACTGCACCGCAAATAATTTGACCTTTGTTTTATCCAATAGGTGACGGCACTTCAGCTTGCAATTGATCTGCGCACATCTTTTATATCGCAGATGGTTTCACGTCTTTCTGTTTTCGCTTTGCTGATCACGCTCGCCTTTTGGATGCCCCCTGCGGCGGCCGCGGTTGAATATGAAATTGGCGAGCTTGATATGCGCGGACTGGCGCTGTCGCCAGATGGTTCAGAAATCGCGGTAGCAGCCTGGCCAGATAACCAGATTGAACAGGGTTTTCTGGCGACTGCGTCGATTGAGACGCCAGATCAATTCACCGGCATCACCTTGCCACACGGTGTAGTGGCTTTGACACCCTCCTTCTCGCCTGATGGAACCCGGCTTCTTTTTGCGGGTGTGTGTCTTACTGGATTCACCTGCGCAGACGGAGCGGATGGCTGGAACATCTACAAAGTCGAACTGTCATCCAAAAAGGTAACTCAACTTACCTCGCAGGATGTACGCCTGTTTAGATGGTATCCAATCGAAGGCTCAGATGGCACAGTCTACTTTTCAACGATGGCGAGGAGAGACACTCTCAGGCTGGCGAATGCGACCTCCACAGCTTCAATTATGCGCATTACCAATGAAGGTGAAATCAAAGCTTACCTTCCAGATGTCGAAATTTATGAGCATTCGGGTTTGCCTACAATGAATGCAGTCGGATTTAGAACGCTGATACCTTTTGGCGAAAAGAAGGGCGAACTGTTTTTTAGAGCACGTTTGGAGGTCAGTTTCTCTAGCAGAAGGTCAAGTATTGATCACTATAGAATGGCGAGAAACGAAGGAGTTTCACCGAGAAAGTACTATCAGTTTGACCAGAGACTGTTCGATCTGATGGACGACGTAAAGAGTATTCTCATGTCATTCAAAGAAGACGACCAGTTTGGTAGTTCGCTACGTTGGGTGTTTGTTTCTAGCGAAGACCGCGTGGCTCCGTTGCACGCCGCGTTTGATCTTAACCTAAACCAAATCCGTCGACACTCTGACTACGTAGCTCATGATGGTGAAAACGTGTTTGTTCTGTTTAGTCCAGATAGCGATCCAGGCCGTGCGATATGGCGGCTGAATTCCGACGTTGCAGAACGCTACATTGAGTTACCAAGTGGCGCATATGACTTTGAGTTCATGGCCGCTGCCAAAGGGGTCATTGCCGCATCCGTAAGCCAAGTCACGCTACCAAAAAACTTCAGACACCGCATCTCGATTTGGAAAGACCGCGTGCTTCTTCCTGAAATTTTTTCCATAACTTTGGACGAGGGAACTTAGATGGCAGCTTTGTCCGCAGAGCCGCCATCCACTCCTCTACAACAAATGCCCCGACTTCTTCGCCTTGGTCGCCAGGTAGCCACGGTTATGCACGGTCTCGCCCACCTGAAGCGGCACGCGTTCGGTGACTTCAATGCCGTGCGCCTGCATCATGTCTATTTTGGCGGGGTTGTTGGTCAGAAGCCGTACGGCAGAAAATCCCATGTCCCGCAGAATCGAGGCCCCAATGCGGAAGTCGCGTTCGTCATCTTCAAAGCCCAAACGATGGTTGGCCTCGACCGTGTCAAACCCCTGGTCCTGCAGCGCGTAGGCGCGCATTTTGTTGGCAAGACCGATGCCGCGTCCTTCCTGATTGAGATAAAGCAGGACACCCGCACCCTCGGCCCCCATTTGCGCCAGAGCGCCGCGCAGCTGCGGGCCGCAATCGCATTTGAGTGACCCAAGCAAATCGCCCGTAAAGCAGGCCGAATGCAGCCGTGCCAGAACCGGCGCATCGCGGTCCGGTGTGCCGATTTCAACCGCATAGTGTTCCTCACCGCCGTCCTCGGGACGCCAGATATGAAGGCGTCCGGCCTCGGACACGGACAAGGGCAGGCGCGCGCTGATCACACGGTGCATAGGGCTTTGGTCTCGCAGCGCGTGCGACACGGCATCTGCATCGAGGCGGGTCAGCGCAGGATCAGTTGGCGCATCGCCGATCAACACCACAGCCGCCGGCAGGAGCCGCGCGGATTTGACGAGCGCAATAGCTGTGCGGTGAAGGTCCGCCGATCCGCTGCGCTCGGACAAGAGCGGTCCTTTCATGGGCATGCTGAGGTCATCTGCAGGATCGGCCACGCCCTGCACCCAATCAAGTGTGGCTTCGTCTGGCAGAACAATGCGTGCGAGATCCCCATCATACGGACGTGCTTTCAGCGTCTCAGCGCGTCGGGCGGAAATGACCAGCACAGGCATACCCTCTAAATCCTGCAAGGCTGTTAGACGTGTCGTATTTAGCGTCTCTGCAGCCAGAACCAGAGCCGTTTGACCAGACGCCTCTAGAACAACCGGCACACCCATGCGCAGATCCGCCCGCGCACGTGCCAGAAGGTCTGTCATATCAGGGCCAAGGCCGGTCACGCATCTTCCTTTGTCATCATCTGCGAACTCTCGACCCGCCTACAGGGTTTTGAAACCAAATGAAACATTTTGCCCCTCAGTTACACTTGGGCGTGATTGCTCTGTCACAGACCTTGCCTGCAAGCTTGGCGTGTCACAAGTACTTGCCCAAGCAAAGAGGAATAGTGTGATGGCACAGCTTAAGAAAATTCTGCTTGTCGATGATGACGAGGATTTGCGCGAGGCGCTTAGTGAACAGTTGGTGATGACCGAGGATTTTGATGTCTTCGAGGCGGCCAACGGAACCGACGCCATGGCGCGGGCCAAGGACGGCATCTACGACCTTGTCATTCTGGACGTGGGTTTGCCGGATACCGACGGGCGCGAGCTGTGCCGGTTGATGCGCAAGCAGGGTGTCAAAGCGCCGATCATGATGCTCACGGGCCATGATGGAGACGCCGACACGATCCTGGGTCTCGATGCCGGGGCCAACGACTATATAACGAAACCATTCAAGTTTCCGGTGCTTCTCGCTCGTATTCGCGCGCAGTTGCGCCAGCACGAGCAATCCGAAGATGCCATTTTCCAGCTTGGACCATATACGTTCAAGCCAGCGATGAAGATGCTTATCACAGAAGAAGACCGCAAAATTCGTCTGACTGAGAAAGAAACCAACATCCTGAAGTTTCTCTACCGCTCGCCTGATGGTGTGGTGGCGCGGGATGTGCTTTTGCACGAGGTCTGGGGCTACAACGCCGGTGTGACCACGCATACGCTTGAGACACATATCTATCGTTTGCGCCAGAAAATTGAGCCTGACCCGTCCAATGCGCGGCTTCTTGTGACCGAATCTGGCGGATACCGGCTTTTGGCTTAGCGACTTGACTCAAGTCAAAGTGAGGGAGCTGCAGAGCTGTTATTCCTCACTTAACCGCTGCATATCGCGGTAAGTATATGCACCTCCCTGTTGGACTGACCCCGGCTTTGCCCGGGGTCTTTTTTTGGCCCCGTGCGGTCTGTGATTGCGGACAGTCGGGCTGTTGCTATGCTCCAGCGCAAAAGAGGGTGCTGATGCGGTGGATTACCAAATCCTTGTTCTGGCTGGGCGTTGCTGCGCTGGTGGTGTTGTTCGTGGCGCGCGGCGCGGCTTTTCTGAGGGAAAGTGAAGCGCGCGCTGACATACTTCCTTCCGAAGGGCGGCTGGTCGAGACCTCTGAGGGGGCGATTTTTGTCTGGGAAGAAGGTCCAGAGGACGCGCCGATGCTGCTCTTTGCGCATGGCACTGCCGCCTGGTCAGGGCTTTGGGCGCCGGTTTTGAAAGACATGGGCGCTGAGGGCTGGCGCGCGGTGGCGTTTGACATGCCGCCCTTTGGGTTTTCTGACCATGCTGATGATGGCAACTATTCCCGGACGCGACAGGCCGAGCGCGTGCGCGCGTTGGTCAAGGCACTTGGCACCAAGCCCATCCTGGTGGCGCATTCGGTCGGGGCTGCGCCGGGCGTCGAGGCGGTCATGCAGGACCCGTCGGCATTTACGGCGCTCATTGTCGTGGATGGCGCGCTGGGACTCGGCAGTCATGACAGCGGTAAAACCTTGCCCTTTCCGCTGGGGGTCAAGGTGGCGCGCGATGCCGCGACGGCTTTGACCATGACGAACCCAATGTTGACCCGGACGCTGCTCAGGGGGCTTATCCATGTCAAAGAGGCCGCAAGTGATGAGGTGGTGGCCGTGCTGACGCAACCATTGGTTCGAAAGGGCACCACAAGTGCTTATTCCGATTGGCTGCCTTCGCTGCTGGTGCCGCCGCAGGACGCACTGAGCACACGAGAAGAGAACTACGCGGCGCTGACGCTTCCAGTGGTTTACATGTGGGGCGAAGAAGACACAGTAACGCCCGTGGAGCAGGCTTTTGAGCTCAATGCCGCCACGCCAGGGTCAGAATTGGTTCTGATGCCCGATCTGGGCCATATCCCGCAGATCGAGGATTCCGATGCGTTCCTGCTTGCACTTGAGTTGGCGCTGGGGCTTATTGCCGATCAAACCGCGCAATAATTCGGTCAGGACGCTGCCATGCCCTTTACCCTTGCCACCTGGAACATCAATTCCGTGCGCTTGCGCGAACCTATTGTCGCGAAGCTTTTAAGCGAGGAAGGGCCAGATATCTTGTGTCTGCAGGAGTGCAAATCCCCGGTCGAGAAAATCCCGACGGAAGGGTTTGCCGCACTGGGCTATATCCACATGATTGCACGCGGGCAGAAGGGATATAATGGCGTGGCGATCCTGTCGAAACTGCCGATTGAAGACCTGGGCGACAAGGATTTCGCCGGACTGGGCCACGCGCGCCATGTGGCGGGACGGCTGGAGAATGGCACGGTTATTCACAATTTCTATGTGCCAGCCGGGGGCGATGTGCCGGACCGAACGGTGAATGAGAAGTTTGGTCAAAAGCTCGATTACCTGACGGATATGCGCGACTGGTTCAAATCCGAACGGCCCGAGAAATCCATTCTGGTGGGCGATCTCAATATTGCCCCGCGCGAAGATGATGTCTGGAGCCACAAGCAACTTTTGAAAGTCGTGAGCCACACGCCGATTGAAGTGGAGCATTTCGGTGACGTGATGGAGGCAGGCGGCTGGAGCGATGTCACACGCTCGGATATCCCCGAAGGACAGCTTTACAGCTGGTGGTCGTATCGCGCCCGCGACTGGGATGCCGCCGACAAGGGGCGCAGGCTGGATCATATCTGGGCCAGCCCCGATATCGCGCAGGCCGCGCATTCCAGCCGGATTTTGCGAGATGCGCGGGGGTGGGATAAGCCGTCTGACCACGCGCCGGTGTTTGCCGCGTTTGACCTCTGATCGCTCTTAAAGAGACCTTTTTCTTTGCAGAAAATGGCCTAGAAAATGCGCATTTTCTGTTGCAAACCCAATGTGTTGATTGAAAAAGTCAGGGTTTCCGGACCTGTCATTTGGCGCCTTTGCTGCAAAGATGGCACTATGGGGCCTGAGAGAGGGATGCGATGCGCAAGCTTTCGAGACGTGCGCTTTTGTTGGGCGGCGGTGCCCTGATCGGCGGGTTGGCAACGCACCGGCTAAGTGCCGATTTGCCAAGCTATGATGGCGTCACCTGGATCAAGCCTTCGGGCGCTGATGGCACGCTCAATGATGCGAGTGGGTTGTCTGAAACGCCGATCCACAAGCACTTGATCCTGGAAAACAGCCGGGGCGACGCGTTGGTGGACGCTTTGCGCGATGAGATTCGGATTGCGCGCACCTCGGGCCGCGCGGTGAATGTCAGTGCCGCGCGCCATTCCATGGGCGGGCAGGCCATTCCGCGCGACGGTCATGCAATCACCTATCAGGGCGGCTTTGTGGAGCCGGACACGGATGCCGGCACGTACCGCGTGCAGGCTGGAACGACCTGGGCCGAGGTGATCACAGCGCTTGATCCCATAGGCTTTGGCCCCAAGGTGATGCAGTCCAATCACGACTTTGGCGTGGCGGCGACATTCTGCGTCAACGCCCATGGCTGGCCTGTGAAGATGGGGCCGATGGGGGCCACGGTGCGCAGTTTCGATATGGTGCTTCCGGATGGCGAACTGGTGACCTGTTCGCGCACGTGGAACGCCGATCTTTTTGGCCAGACGATGGGAGGCTATGGCCTGACCGGGGCGATCACCGAAATGGTGGTCGAGATGGAGCGCAACACCCGGCTTGCCCCGACATTCGAGGAGTTCCCGGCCAAGGAATATGGCACACGGTTCATCGATGCGCTCTCTGATCCGGACGTGACAATGGCTTATGGGCGGCTCAACGTGGAGCGCGAGAACTTTTTTGAAAAGGCACTCATGATCACCTATCGCGCCACCGAGGATCAAACCGATCTTCCGCCAGCGTCAGGATCCGGTATGATGGCTCGTATCGCCAGCCGCGTCTATCGCTGGCAACTCGGCAACGAGTCTGCAAAGTCCCTGCGCTGGTGGTTTGAAACCGACCTGGGCCCGTCCATCGGCGATGGTGTGGCCACGCGGAATTCGCTGATGAATGAGCCGGTGGTGACGCTCGATGATCGCAATCCGGATCGGACAGATATCCTGCATGAATATTTCGTCAGCCCGGAGCGGTTCGCCGAGTTTGTTGAGTTGTGTCAGCGCGTGATCCCCGGGTCGTATCAGGAATTTCTCAACGTCACGCTGCGCTTCATCGACACCGATCCGGATAGCTGGCTGGCCTATGCGCCGGTGCCCCGGATTGCGGCGGTGATGTCGTTCAGTCAGGAAATGACACGGCGGGGAGAGGCCGACATGGCGCGCATGACGCGAGAGTTGATTGACGGGGTGATCGCGATTGGCGGGACGTATTATTTGCCCTACAGACCGCATGCCACGGTTGAGCAAATGCGCCGCGGCTATCCTCGGGCACAGGCCTTTGCCGCTGCCAAGCGTGCTTTAGACCCCGAGCTTGTCTTTCGTAATCACCTTTGGGACCAGTATCTGAGCCAGCTATGACTTTATTGCGTAAAATCTGTCTGTTCTACACCGTGGCGCTGCTTGTGGCGGCGTCGCTGAATTATATTCCCGGCCTGACGGACGAAAACGGGCTGGCCTTCGGCATCTTCGCACTTGATCCGTTTGATGATGCTTTGCACGTGGTCTCGGCGCTTTGGGCGCTGTCGGCGGCGCTCATCAGCCACCGGGCGGCCAAGATTTTTCTGGTGATCTTTGGGGCGCTTTATCTGGCCGACGGAATCTTCGGCATCTTCACGGCCTATGGGTTCCTAGATCTGGCGATTTTCTCCAACCCGTCTGAGGGGTTCTCGCTTTCAGTTCCACGTATCTTGGCCAACCTGCCACATATCGCGCTTGGGGGCTTTGCGCTCTTTGCCGGGCTGAAGCTGGATCGGGGAGCGTGACGTGATCCGGCGTTTGTTCAAATGGACCCTGCGGCTGGTTATCCTGGTTGTTTTGTTGGTCGTCGGACTGCTTTTGCCTGTGGGTTACAATGAGCTGGCCTGTATCCCAAAGACCAAGGAGAACACCTACACCGCCATCCTGCCGCCAGAGCATCACCGCTCTGAGGCGCGCACGCTGATGACCTATCCCGAATGGCATATCGTGCATGCCTATGACGACTATGCCCAGGTGATCAGCACCGGCGATCCGCATGAATTTGGCTATCTTGAGGCCATCGGCGGCTTCTGGTCCTCGCTTTGTGAGCTAAGCTTTGCCTCGGCGGATCACGGCGAGATGGATTGGGAAACCAAGCGCATGGTCTATGTGATCGGTGTGAGCTTCACCGCCGAGCTTTTGGCCAAAGCCGCCTATGAGGAAACGCTGGGACGTGCGGCGGCGTGGCA
>JBCAZO010000087.1:0-8270 GCA_038532975.1 Pseudomonadota bacterium | reverse complement strand
CGACGCTATTTCCAAGCCGCATCAACACATGGTCTCCAGGTTTGAGGTCGGTATTCAACAGACCTGTTCCCGTGCTCAGGACGCTCGACTTCAAGCGTTCATAGCTCCAGCGTTCAGCACCGGTCAAACCCAGCACGGCGAGCGCGACCTTGTCCTTCAGCTCATCTGCACGCCCCAGAACATGTGCCGCCAGATTGAAGGGCGCAGGGCAGGGTGGGAAAGGATCAGATTGCGTTTGCGACAACATTTCCAAGGCTTAGGCTGCGGCCTCGCCGGTTGCAAGGCAGCAATCCTCTGGCCTATAGCTGAACCATGGAAGATCGTTCACCCGTCAATCTGATCCGCATCGCGCGCGAAGGCGGGGCCGAGGAAGGCGCCGAGCCGCTCAACCTTGGGGCGCGGGTGCGTGGATTGCGGAAATCCAAAGGCTGGACTTTAGAGCAGGCGGCGCGGCAGGCCGGACTGGCCCGGTCGACGCTGAGCAAGATCGAGAATGGGCAAATGTCGCCCACGTATGAAGCGCTTAAGAAACTGGCTGTCGGGCTGGAAATTTCCGTTCCACAGCTCTTTACCCCGCCAAGTCCCGGTCAGATCAGTGGCCGCATGGCCGTGACCAAGACCGGGCAAGGCAAGACCCACGCCACTGTGACATATGAGCATGAATTGTTGGGTGATGCGCTTTCTAAAAAGCAAATGCTGCCCTATCGCGCACGCATCAGGGCGCGTTCTGTCGAAGAGTTTGATGGCTGGGTGCGGCATGATGGGGAAGAGTTTCTTTACGTTCTGACCGGGGTGATCCGGCTTTACACCGAGTTCTATGAACCCATCGAAATGCGCCGTGGTGACAGCGCCTATTACGATGCCACGATGGGGCATAACGTGGTGTCCGTGAGCGATGAGGATGCCACGATCCTGTGGGTGACGTCGCTCTCCTGATCTTCGCTCAAAATTAACGTCGGTATTGCGTCGGTATCACGTCGGTATTGCGTCGGTGCGATTTGCAGCGTTGAGTGAGGCATGACCAATTTCCTGATCCTGATTTCCGATGAACATCGGCGCGATGCCATGGGCTGCATGGGGCATCCTGTTGTTCAAACACCGCACCTAGATGCGCTGGCGGCTCGTGGCACGCTATTTGAAAACGCCTACACGCCGTCTCCGATGTGTGTGCCCACACGGGCCGCGATTGCCTGTGGCGACCATGTGCACCGGATACGGTTTTGGGATAGCGCGACGCCCTATGATGGAACCTGCACGAGTTGGATGCACAGGTTGAGGAGTGCGGGTGTGCACGTAGCCTCGATTGGCAAGCTGCATTTTCGATCCAGATCGGATGACAATGGGTTCAGCGAAGAAATCCTTCCGATGCATGTGGTGGGCGGCGTGGGTTGGGCCGTGGGGCTCTTGCGGGAGAACACGCCGGATTATGACGCGGCAGCGGAGCTGGCGGCGGATGTGGGCACAGGTGAGAGTAGCTACACGGCCTATGACCGGGATATCACCAAGGCCGCTTGTGATTGGCTACACGCGCCCGAGCGTCGTGAAACTCCTTGGGCGGCGTTTGTGTCGTTGGTCAGTCCGCACTATCCGCTGACAGCGCCTGAGGACTGGGCAAAGTTGTACGCATCTGAGGACATGGATCTGCCTGTGGGATACGCGCCCAATGCGCGACCCAAGCATAGTGAGCTCAAAAACGTCGCGCGGTTTTTTGACTATGACCGGCACTTTGATGAGACCCGGCTGAAAAAAGCCAAGGCGGCCTATTTCGCACTCACCAGTTTCATGGATGACTGCGTCGGGCAGGTTTTGGACGCGCTTGAGGCCTCTGGCCAGGCGAAAGATACACTTGTGCTGTATGTCTCTGACCATGGAGAGATGCTGGGCGATCACGGGTTCTGGACAAAGCAGGTGATGTATGAGGCCTCGGCCGGCGTACCGATGATCCTGTCTGGGCCGGGCGTGCCGGAAGGCAAACGCGTTGGAACAGGCACCAGTCTTTTGGATATCTCCGCCACGGCCTTGGATGTCTTTGGTTTGGATCAGGTTCCTGACTTGCCGGGGCACTCGCTTTGCCGCGTAGCGGATGCTCCAGATGACCCAGGCCGAACCGTGTTCAGCGAGTATCACGACGGAGGATCGACCACGGGCACGTTCATGGTGCGGTGGCGGGGGTGGAAATACTTGCACTACGTTGGACACGCACCTCAGCTTTTTGATCTTGAGGCGGACCCGCTGGAGCTTGATGATCTGGCTGGGCGTTCGGCGGTGCAGGCGCGGGTCGCCGATGCGCTTGCTGAGGGGGAGCGCCGTTTGCGTGAGGTTTGTGACCCCGAAGCCGTCAACGCGCAATGCTTTGCCGATCAAAGGGCTCGGATTGCCGCGCTGGGAGGGGAGCAGGCGTGCCGTGATGCCTATGTGTTCAATCACACGCCGACGCCAAATAAACAGTCGCGAGAAGGGTCGGCTCTTTAGGATTGTTTTATGCGGGGCGGTTTTTCAGCCCATGAAAGAGGTGGGTGAAGGTGGCCGCGCCTAGGATTGGGATCAGCAAATTGATCAGCGGCACTGAAAGCGGCACAGCCATGAGAATGCCAGCCAACCATATCTTGCCACGATTGGCCTTGCGCATTTCCTTTGCCTTTATGCGACCGACGCGACGCATGGCTGCGAGTTGAAAGTATTCATGCCCAAGCAAGTAGCCGTTCATCCCCCAGAAGATAAAGAGCATTAGTGGCGGCACGAAGGCATAAAGGATCAGCGCCAGAAGGTTTGCTGCCACCAGAACCCCCAGGAAGTTCACAGTGTCGCGTATCCCATCCCATAAGGAGACCTTTGTTGCAGGCGGCAGATTTGGATAGTGTCGATCCTCGACGGCCTGGGCGACCTCATCGAGGAACATGGACGTGATGGCCGATGCGACCGGCACCATGAGGAAGATGGACAGCAAAAACATGGCCAGAAATCCGGTCCAGCCAAGCAGATCATCCAGCCACTGAACTTCGCCAATGAGCCAGACCTCGGTCGTGTCCCCCGCCAGCCATTGAATCAGCATCAGAAACGCAGCGGTGGTCGCGATCAGGAGGACCAGCGTCAATCCTATGCCCAGCATAAGGACCTTGCGGAACCTGGGGTCGCTGATCTGTGACAGTGCTTTGAAAAAGCATGCGAAAATCATTTAGAAACCCAGGTTGTGATGGCGTCGATGTCGGGGCGAGGGCGTTCGGGTGGTGTGCTGCGTTCGGTGCCGATATGGATGAACCCGGCGACGCGCTCATGCGCGGCGAGACCAAGTCCATCTTCCACGAAACCGCGGTCATGGGCGGGCCAGCCAGAGAGCCAGTTGGCCCCCCAGCCAGAGGCAAGCGCCGCATTCAGTAGGGCAAGGCAGGCGGCTCCGGCGGAATAGGTTTGTTCGAGGGGCGGGATTTTCTCGGACGGTTTTTGCACTTCGATCACGGCAATTGCGAGGGAGCCATCGGAAAACTGCGTGCGTGCCTTCGCGATATCTTCCGGTGTGCGGTTCAGTTCAACGCCTCTTGTGTCGACAAGGTTGGCCAACCGTTCCAGGGCTACCCGTTCCAGAACAATAAACCGCCAAGGTTCGAGTTTTCCGTGGTCCGGGCTGCGCCCTGCCGCGGTCAGCAGAGGCCTTAGCTCATCTCGTGTTGGGACAGGCAGGCCGAGGGTTTTGGCAGGGCGAGACCGGCGTGAGAGCAGAAACTCCATCGCGGCTGGGTTTGGATCGGGCATGGTAGGCCTTTTGATGAGGTCTTTGAGCAAGATGTCGGGTGAGTTTGCGTGCGGGTCAAGGCGTATTGACCCGATCCGGCCTGTTTCAGGTGGATTTGGCCGTCAGCTTGTAGACCCCTTCGGGCAGGTTGAGTGCCGCGCGCAGATCGCGCAGCTGCGACATGCTGAGCGTGACTTTTTGCATAGCATCGGTACGAGGGTCGAATTGCTCGATGGTCACGCATTCCTCGAATGCGTTGATGACAATGTCTTCGAGAAGCGGTGTGTCGCCCTCGTCAACCAAAGTCACTACGGTGGCATCAAATTCGTGCTCAATTGAAAACATATCAGCCTCTTGCTTTTCAAGCCACTATGCAACAGTGTTCAGCCTTCGTCACGCTGGCAAATCGGCAAGGGGTGACTGAAATGTCCGGTTTGATCGAACGGGGCTGGCGGGACTTCGAATCCCTGCTAAAATATGGGTCTGAGTTTATCAGTGGGATAGGCATTATGCGTTGGATTGCATTGATTTTCGTGTCGCTTCTTGCGGGTTGCGTTACCACTACGGAAGGGTCTGCACCCCAGCAACCCGCACCCCAACAGCAAGCGGCCCGCAAAGCGCCGAGCACACCGACAGATGCGCAGGTCGCGCGCTTTCGGCAGGTGGTTGCACGTGTTGAGCCTGTGGCCGAGCGGTTCTGCCGCGATCGCAGGCAAAATACCAATTGTGACTTCAACATTGTCATCGACAGAAGGCCCAATCAACCTGCCAACGCTTATCAGACGCTGGACAAAAATGGTCGTCCCATTCTTGCGTTTAATCTTGCGATCTTAGCGGATATGCGCAACTCCGATGAAATTGCCTTTGTATTGAGCCATGAAGCTGCCCATCATATTGCCGGTCACATCCCGCGTCAGCGGCAAAACGCGACAGCCGGGGCTATCATCCTCGGAGGATTGGCCACGCTTGCCGGTGCGGGATCCGGCGCAGTGGATGCTGCGGCAAATGTTGGTGCGACAGTCGGGGCGCGGACGTATTCCAAAGACTTCGAATTGGAAGCGGATGCGCTGGGCACAGTGATTTCCAGACGGTCTGGGTACAATCCGGTTCGCGGTGCGGAATTCTTCAATCGGATCCCTGATCCGGGTGATCGTTTCCTAGGCACACATCCGCCAAATGCGGAAAGGATTCAAACCGTGCGTCGGGTGAACTCACAGCTCTGATGCTGCAAATCAAAAACGTCGTCAGCGACCGGGGCTCGAAATATGCGGTTTCGGGAGGTGTTGCTGTGAGCCGCGAGGCGATTGATGCCTTTCTTAAAGAGCTGAAAAAAGACAAGAAATTTGCGCGTGCAACGCATAACAGCTGGGCTGTTTTGCGCAGGGATGGTACGCCGCTCAAATCAGATGATGGTGAAGCAGGTGCCGGAATAGTGATCGTGCGCATGCTGGAGAGGGCGCAGCTTTTTGATCATGTCGTCGTTGTAACCCGTTGGTATGGCGGGAAACATTTGGGCGGAGACCGGTTTCGGCACGTCCAGGACTGTGTGCAAGCCTATATCGACGCGCTCAAGAATTGACTCAGATCAATGTTTTGCCATTTGGCCTGGGCCATCATGATCCTGGTGCAACAGGATTTTGAAAGGTCAAACATGGCCGATACGATAACAATCAAACACCACGCTGACCTTGTCGACCGGATGGCCGAGACGCTGGGTGTTGATCTCGAAGAAAAAGTCTTGGAGGGCCTGCTAGATCCCTCAACACTTTCGGACGCGGTGCTCGGATGCACCGGATGCAGCGATCCCGAAGGATGTGAACTTTGGCTGAACGCGCATCAGGATGTTGAGGCTTCATCGGCGCCGGTGATGTGCCGCAATGCATCGATGTTTGAGTTTCTCAACAAGGGCAAGCGGGTATGAAACACGTCTCTCTTGGCCCCGAACGTGACCATATGATGCTTTTGCAGACGATGGGCAAAGTGGTCGAAGTGGACTTCGCCGCCGTATTTGATGCCGAAGCGCTGGATCAGGAGGAGTGGTCGGGGATGATCACATCCTGCCGTGGGTGTGAATGGGTCTCTGGATGCCGCAAGTGGCTTCGGGCCGCAAAACGCGGCGATGAATGCCCAATGCAATGCCGCAACCGCGCGGCGCTGGCTGGATTGTCCGCAAAACAAGGTGCGGTGGCATGACGGTTCACAACAGATCTTTGGGCGATGCGGACCGGCATTTTTGGATCAACCGATCCCTTGCGCGCAGTCTGGATGTTAATCTGTCCGAAGCGATGATGGAGAAGGATCTCACAGCGAAAGAGTATGCCATGCTCGTCACCAGGTGCCGGGCGTGCCAGAATGTGGAGAGCTGCGTGTCATGGCTGGCCAATTGCAGCGCCAGAAGTGACTGCGCTCCGGATTTTTGTCCTAATGCCGAGACGTTCAACCGTTTGGCGCAGGCAAAAGCGAAGCGTAAGGCAGTCCGGAACTAGCGTGTATTGCAAACGTCTACAATCATGCCGATCGTCCGATAATTTAGCTCGGTTCACAAGGTGCCCAATGCCTATATTGGCCCTGCCATGGCACCCGAAATCCCCACAAAACAACAGGTTGTCGCAATCAACACGAAGGCGTGCCAGATCGCATTGGCATAGCGTAGGGTTTCCCAACAATAAAACACCACAGCCGAAGTGTAGATAATACCACCGGCAATAATCAGGTTCAGGCTTAACTCTGGCAAAGCGCGGCTGAGCGGGATGATCAAGGCCAGCCCAAGCCAACCTAACGCCACCTGCGGCACCCACTCGGTGGTCATTTCACCGGGTGCTGCGCGTAATTTGTTGGCCGCCCCCTTGAGTGCCAGAAGCCAGATGAGCGCCAGAATGCTATAGGCAAAGATGTCACCCAGCAGAACACCCAGCGGCGTCAAAGTGCCAGCGATTTTGAGATAGATAGCCGCATGGTCAAGCCGTCGCAGCCAGGGTCGGGCAGGCGTGTGCGCGGCCATATGATAGGCGGCAGATGCGCTCAGCATTAGAATTAAAGCGACGCAGTAGACGGTCATCGCAACGACCATGCCATAGCTCATGTGACCCAGACCGTAAGAAAACACCAAAACCACCCCGGCAAGGGCGGCTGTCACCCCGATGATGTGTACGACGCCATCCGCAATTCGTTCAGAGCGCGTGTAGTCCGGATATGACATCTGGCGGGCCTCCTGCGGTTAGAAAAGCCGGGTTTCCCGACTTCAGCATGGCAAAGAAATGTCGCAAA
The DNA here is from genome assembly GCA_038532975.1 of Pseudomonadota bacterium. Taxonomy (GTDB): domain Bacteria; phylum Pseudomonadota; class Alphaproteobacteria; order Rhodobacterales; family Rhodobacteraceae; genus Roseovarius. The sequence goes on along the minus strand of JBCAZO010000087.1, from coordinate 1,273 downwards.
TTTGTTGAGCCTTTCTCCTTTGTTGAGTCGAGTTTAACACATTATTTTAACCATTTAGCAACGCACAGGCCGGAGGTGCGGGACCTGTGCGTTGCTGATTTGGGATTAGCGGGCGTTTTGAAGCCGTTCCAGATAGGCGATCGTGGCTGCGGCCACGACGGCGTAAAGAACGTGACCCACAAGTGCCACCCAGGTGATTTGGGCAAAGTTCAGGAAGGGCGCATTGCCTGCGAAGGTTGCGATGCCCCCGATGGCAAATACCCAAAGTCCGATGCCATAAGCGACCGAGGCTGGCAGCCAGTGCAGGCTTGGCATCACGCGCGCCAGAACCGGGCGCGCCACGAAGAGCCAGCCGATTGGATAGGCCAGCAGGCCAACAAAGAAGAGATGCATCAGGTGGCCGTAAGCTGCGCTGTTTGGAAGGTCGAGCGCGCCGAGAAAGCCACGTGCCAGGCCTACGGGTGCCAAAGAGGCAAAACCAAGGATCGGTGAAATGGCGCGACCAAAAAGGTCGAAGGCCAGTGTGCCAGCGGCTCCGCCAAGCAGGATCAGCACAAGAGTGTTGACAGAAATGGAGGGCAGGGCCCATCCGCGGGATGTGGGTGTTGTGATATCGGTCATTGTCCGTTTCCTATGTATACCGCGGTGTGCGGATTGTTGTGTCTGGCCATGACCTCGGCGTTCCGGGCATCACTTTCAACCGTTGGAAACATGACTGCACGCAGCGGTGTGAATCATTACAAAACCGAAACATGCGATGACGGTCTGGTGTTGTGCTGAAATGTTTTGAAGATACGTGGGTAATAACGTGTCAGCGGATCAACCGGCCCCAAAGATCGTAGTCCCCGGCCTCATCCACCTCGACGGTGACAATGTCTCCGACTGACAGGCTTTCGGTGTTTTCATCTATGAATAGACAGCCATCAATTTCGGGCGCATCAGCCTTGGTGCGGCAGGTGGCGATGCAATCTTCATCGATGTTGTCCACGATCACGTCTTGCCGCGTTCCAATCTTGGCTGCCAATTTATCCACAGAAATAGCTTGAGCTGTTTGCATAAATCGTTCCCACCGGTCTTGCTTGATCTCTTCCGGCACATGATCGGGGAGCGCGTTGGCACGTGCGCCTTCGACATTCTCATATTGAAAACATCCCACGCGATCCAACTGCGCCTCTTGCAGCCAATCGAGAAGGGTTTGGAATTCTTCCTCGGTTTCACCGGGATATCCCACGATAAAGGTAGAGCGGATGGCGATCTCGGGACAAGCCTCGCG